>NZ_JAZHYN010000008.1:0-90448 GCF_036576025.1 Methylocystis borbori
CACCGCCGCGCCGGCGCCGGCGGCCGCCGCTTTCGCGACGACCTCCTTGCGCATCGCTTCCGTCGGCAGATGGCCTGACAGCGCGATGACGCCGTCGCGCAGCGACGCGGAGAAGACGTAAGGCGAGACGCGCGGGGGCGAGATCTCGATCTTGAAGTCGCCGGCGCCAAGGGGCGGCGCTTTGAGCGCGGACAGCGCCTTGTCATAATCGGCGCCGCTGCGCGCCTCGCCCGCGACCGCGAGCGTCGCGTCGCTGATCGTGGCGCTCGCCGGATCGAGCTCCGCGAGGCGTTGCGCGGCGAAGGCGGCGAGTTCGGCGAAATTTTGCGGGGCGCCGTCGGCGTAGGTCGCGGCGTCCGTCACCTCAAGGCCGAGGGCGGCGATTTGCGCGGCGAGCCGCTCGCGCGCGCCGGAAGGCGGCAGATGGCCCGAGATCGTCGCCTTGCCGCCCTGGCGCTCCAGTTTGAGCATGAAGGGCCTGGCGAGCGTGAGCGGCTCCGTCGCATCGACGATGAGGCGGGCGGGCGTCTCGACGCCGATCGCCGCGAGAAGCCGCCGCTTGGCCTCGGGCGAGAGCGAAATGCCGGCGAGGACGACATCGCGGCCCGCGACTTTTATCTGCGGCCGGTCGATGGCGTCCGGCGCTTGCGAAAGCCGCGCGGCGACGCTCGCGCGAATCGCCGCCTCAAGCTGCGGCGTCAGCGCGTCTTGCGCGAAATAAACGAGGCCGGCGAGGATCGGCAGTCCGATCCACCATTTTTTGGGAAGATGCATCGACGTCTTTGCTCCCCGTCGAAGAGAGAATCAGCGAAGACGCGCATACTGGGAATCGACACATGGTTGCTTGGCAGCGCCGCATGTCAAGATGATGGCCGCAGTAAAATGGGGGACGCGGCCGCGCCGCGCCCCCCAAGGGAGAAGAAGAGTCCTAGATGATTCGGGAGATAGGGTTGCGCGGCGCGTAAACAAGAGCCCGTCAGGACGGGCGCCCATTTGACGCAGGCCGGCCGGGCATGAAGGGCCTCATGCCGGCGCGCGCCAGCGCGTCGGCGCGCTCGTTCATTTCATGGCCGGCATGTCCCTTCACCCAATGCCAGTCGACGTCATGCCGCTCGGCGGCGGACTCCAGCCTTTGCCAAAGATCCACGTTCTTAACCGGCTTCCGGTCGGCGGTGCGCCAGCCCCGCGCCTTCCAGCCGGCGATCCAGGAGGTGACGCCATTGCGCAAATATTGCGAATCGCTGTGGAGATCGACGGCGCAGGGCCGCGTCAGCGTCTCCAGCGCCATAATCGCCCCCATCAGCTCCATGCGATTATTGGTGGTGAGCGGCTCGCCGCCGTTGATTTCCTTTTCGCGCGCGTCGAAACGCAGGATCGCGCCCCAGCCGCCGGGGCCGGGATTTCCCGAACAGGCTCCATCGGTCCAGATGTTGACGCGGCGCGTCATGACGCGAGGCCGTAAAAGCGCGCGTCGACTGCGGACTGGTGCAACCGAAGCTTCGCAAGATATTCGCGCGGGTCTTTTGGCCGAACCAGCGCGCCGGGCGGCACATTCAGCCAGTCGACGTAGCGCGTCAGCAGAAACCGCAGCGCGGCGCCGCGCGCGAGCGTCGGAAAGGCCGCGATTTCTTCCGCCGCAAGCGGCCGGCGGCGCCGATAGGCGTCGAGAAGCGCGGCGCCTTTTTCCGGCTCGTAACGGTGCTCCGCATCGAAGCACCAAGCATTGAGGCAGATCGCCAGATCATAGGCGTAGGCGTCGGTGCAGGCGAAATAGAAATCGATGAGGCCGGAAATCCTGTCGCCGAGAAAGAAGACATTGTCGGGGAAGAGATCGGCGTGAATCACGCCGCTCGGCAGGTCGCGCGGCCAGCGGGCTTCGAGATGGCCGAGCTCCGCCTCGACGAGCGCGCCCAGGCCGCTCGCGACTTCCTCCGCCCGGCTCGCGCAGGGCGCGAAGAGCGGCCGCCAGCCGTCGACGGAAAGCGCGTTGGCGCGGCGCAGGGCGAAATCGGCGCCCGCGAGATGAAACTCGGCGAGGGCCGAGCCGAGCGCGGCGCAATGCGCGGCTTCGGGATGCTGGACGGAATAACCGTCGAGAAAGGTGATGATGGCGGCGGGACGGCCGGCGAGGCGCCCGAGCGCGACGCCCGCCTTATTCTTCACCGGCAGCGGACAGGTGACGCCGCGCGCGGCAAGATGCTCCATCAAACTTAGAAAGAACGGCAGATCGACTTCAGCGACGCGCTTTTCATAAAGCGTGAGAATGAAGCTGCCGGCGCCCGTGTGCAGATAGTAGTTGGAATTCTCGACGCCTTCGGCGATGCCCTTGCAGGCGAGCAGAGGCCCAAGATCATAGGTCGAAAGAAAAGCGATCAGCTCTTCGTCGTCGACCTGCGTATAGACGGCCATGAGCGTCGCCGTTTCGCCGCGGGGCCGCGCCGTCAGGCGATCGCCCGCAGCTCCTTGGGCAGCGGGAAGGAGACGCTCTCGTCGGCGGTGGAGACCATCTCGACGGCGATCTCATAACGCTCGGCGAAAGCGTCCATGATCTCCTCGACGAGAACTTCCGGCGCCGACGCCCCCGCGGTGATGCCGAGCGACGCGATCGAGCCGAAGATCGCCCAGTCGATTTCGCCCCGGCTCTGCACCAATTGAGCCGGCGCGCCGGCGCGCTCGGCCACTTCGCGCAGCCGCTGCGAATTGGAGGAATTGGGCGAGCCGACGACGATCACGGCGTCAACATGCGGCGCGACCTGCTTCACCGCCGCCTGCCGGTTCGTCGTCGCATAGCAGATGTCTTCCTTATGCGGGCCAACGATCTTCGGAAACCGCTGCATCAGCGCGGTGACGATCTCCTGCGAATCGTCGAGCGAGAGCGTCGTCTGCGTCACATAGGCGAGATTGCTCTCATCCTCCAATTGCAGACGCTCGATATCCTCAACCGATTCGACCAGCACCACCGCGCCTTCCGGCAATTGGCCCATGGTGCCGACGACCTCGGGATGGCCGGAATGGCCGACGAGCAGCACGCGGCGTCCGCGCCGCCAGTGGATTTCGGCCTCGCGATGCACTTTGGTGACGAGCGGACAGGTCGCGTCGATGGCGAGCAGATGGCGCGCCGTCGCCTGCGCCGACACGGATTTCGCGACGCCATGGGCGGAAAAGATCACGGGGGCGCTCGTCTCGGGAATCTCCTCGAGCTCCTCGACGAAGATCGCGCCCTTGGCCTTGAGCGATTCGACGACATAGCGGTTATGCACGATCTCGTGGCGCACATAGACGGGCGGCCCGAATTTGGCGAGCGCGCGCTCGACGGCGTCGATCGCCCGCACGACCCCGGCGCAAAATCCCCGCGGCGAGCACAGAAGGATTTTCAGCGGCGGCTTCCGCGCCGACGCGTTCGGCGCATCTGTCTCCGGCGCAACCGGCTGGGGCGGACGGGTCTGAATATTCATCTTTGCGCCTTTGACGGAGGGCGGCGTAAAGGCGGCGGGAAACGCGCGATGGAACGCGCCATCCGTTCGCTGCGGCCGCCGATTTGAGGCAAGTGATGTCGCGCCGGGGCGCGGGTGTCAAGCCGAGGACGGCCCTGCCCGCCCTTACGCCGATAGCGAGGCTTTGAGGACAGGGCGTCGACGCGGGCGCCGCGTCAATTGGCGGGGCGGGTGGAGTGTGACAACATGCGCCCGTCGCCGGCTGCGCCCTGCGGCCTCGGCGGGAAGGGAAACGCTCATGTCCAACTTCGACGAGATTCTGCTCTCCGCGCAAGGCGGCCAGTTGATCGCCAATCTCGCTCAACGCTACGGCCTGAGCGACGAACAGGCGGAAAATGCGGTGAGGGCGCTCGCCCCCGCGCTCGAAATCGGGTTGAGCCGGGCGGTGGAACACCCCCAGCTCTTCGAGAAGCTGATCGGGGAGCTTGTCTCGCCCCAACGCGGGGCCGCCTTCTACGATGCGGAGACCGCGCAAGGCGAGGCTTCCGTCGCCCAGTCGCGCGCGTTCCTCGACGATCTTTTCGGTTCGCCCGCCGCTGCGGGTCAGGTGGTGCAGGCGGCGGCGCGCGAGTCCGGCCTGCGTCCCGACATTCTCTCGCAGCTCCTGCCGGTGCTCGCCTCGGTGCTGCTTGGCGGATTGTTCAAAAATGCGAGCAATCAGGGACTGGGCTCAATCCTGGAGCAGGTCGTCAAATCCGGCGCGCTGAGCCAGATCCTGGGGCAGATTCTCGGCGGCGGCGCGATCGGCGCGCCCCCTCGCGAACCGGAGCCGGCGCCACCTCCCCTGCCGCGCGGCGGCGGAGGCCTTGGACCTCTCGGCGGCATTCTGGGCTCGATTCTCGGTTCGCTGCTTGGCGGGGGACGCCGACAGCGGCCGGATGACTATGGCGGACCGCTCGGCGACGCGGGCGGAGGAATCGGCCGCGGCGGGCCGGCCGGACTGCCCGAAGGACTCGATCAGGATTCGGTTCAGCAGGCGATTGAAGAGATCAAGAAAACCTTGCAAGTCGGGCGCGGCGGCGGCGTAAGCCCCGGCGCAGGCGAAAGTCAAAGCCAGAGCGCTGGCGGGCGGGCGGATCTCCAAGACCTGCTCGGCCAGATATTGGGCAGGCGCTGACGGCGCGGCGGAGAGCGGCGGATTCAATTGGCGTCGCCGCCAAAACAGGCAGGGCGCGAAATTCATCGAGGCCTTGGATGGGTGGCGGTGACGCGCTTGTAATCAAGCGTTTACAGAGAATTGGCCTCTAGAGGCGCCCAAGGCCTGGCGGCGGCGCCTCGCGCGGCTGACCATAGTCGAGGCTTGCGCGAAGGCGGCTTTTCCGGCAATCCACGTCGGCCCGGTCCCGGGAGCGCATGGGGCGCGCCGCCGCCGCAGCCCTCGCGCACGACTTACAGATATGGAAAACCTCCGGTAAATGGCCCGCGACGTATCCGATACGACGCCGATCGCGTCGCGCAGCGCGCTCGTCGAGTGGCTGGAAAATGGGTGCAAGACCGGCGGCGCGCCGCTGCGCATCGGCACCGAGCATGAGAAAATCCCGTTCTATGCCGGCGAGAACGCGCCCGTCCCCTATGAGGGCGCGGGCGGCCGCGGCGGCGTGCGCGCGCTCCTCGAAGGATTGCAGGCGGCGCTGGGATGGGAGCCGATTCTCGACCGGGACGCGCTGATCGGGCTTTATCAGCCTGACGGCGGCGGCGCGATTTCGCTCGAACCCGGCGGCCAGTTCGAACTCTCCGGCGCCCCCCTGCTCGACGTTCATGCGACGAGCGCCGAGATCGAAGCGCATTTCGAAGCGCTCGCGGCGGTCGCGCGGCCCCTCGGCATACGCTTCCTCGATCTCGGCTGCAGCCCGAAATGGACGCGGGAAGAGACGCCGGCGATGCCCAAGCAACGCTATGACATCATGCGGGCCTATATGCCGAAGGTCGGCGCGCTCGGCCTCGATATGATGTTTCGCACCGCGACCGTGCAGGTCAATCTCGACTTCGTCAGCGAAGCCGACATGGTCTTGAAGATGCGCGTCGGACTCGCCCTGCAGCCGCTCGTGACCGCGCTCTTCGCCAATTCTCCCTTCCTCGAGGGCGCGCCGACCGGCCGGCTCTCGCAGCGCTCCTTCATCTGGCGCGACACCGATCCGGATCGCACCGGCATGCTGCCCTTCGTTTTCGAGGAGGGATTCAGCTTCGAGCGCTATGTGGATTACGCCCTCGACGTGCCGATGTATTTCGTCAAGCGCGGCGACGTTTATCACGACGTGGCCGGCGCGAGCTTCCGCGACCTTTTAGAAGGGCGCCTGCCGCAACTGCCGGGGGAGCGCGCCACAATGTCCGACTGGGCCAATCATCTCTCGACGATTTTTCCCGAAGTGCGGCTCAAGAACTATCTCGAAATGCGCGGCGCCGACGCCGGCCCGCGCGCCCACCTGACCGCCCTGCCCGCGCTCTTTGCGGGACTGTTCTATGATTCGGCGGCGCTCGATCAGGCGCGCCAATTGACCAAGAATTGGAGCGCGGAGGAGCGCGAAACTCTGCGCGACGAGGTTCCAAGGCTTGCGCTCGCCGCCATGATCGGCGACCGCAATCTGCGCGACATCGGCCGCGACGTTCTGGCGCTCGCGAAAGAGGGGCTACGCCGGCGCGCCCGGCTCAACGCCGAAGGAGAGGACGAGACCGTCTATCTCACGCCGCTGGAAGTGATCGTCGAAGAGGGGCGTTCATTGGCGGAGCGGCGGCTCGACGCCTATCACGGAGCTTGGGGGCGATCGGTAGAGCCGGCCTTCACGGAATGCGTCATGCCGATATAGGGCGCTTCCGCCGCCGGCCCCGACGCTCGCTTCAGCGCGGGAAGAGATCGTGCAGGCCGAAAGGCGCCATCGGCGGCAGCGCCGAGCGCGAAGCGGCGTGCCGCACGCCGTCACGACTCATTTCGGCGTAGCCCATGGGGGCGAGCGGATTGCGCGGCATGTCGACGCGCACATGGCCGCCGAGCCGCACGCAGCCGTTCGAGCCCGCCACCGCGACATAGTCGGCGCCGTAACGCGCGCATTGACTGGCGTTTTCCGCCCGGGCGGGCGCGACGGCAAGCGCCGTAAAGGCCAGCGCGCCAAGGAAAAGATGCGGCGGAAGAAGACGGTCGCTGCGACGGAAAATGGTCAGTGTCATGAGTCGTCAGCCTTATTTCCGAAAGCTCGGCGCGCTGTGGCGTGTCGAAACTTCAGGCGCCCAACATGGTAAAGAATTCGCGTTCGTTACGCTCATTACGCGGGCGGCGACGATCGGCGCTTCGCTCTACCCCGACGCGGCGCCTCGTTCCGCCAAGGCGAATAGAGACGAACATCGTGGCAGCATCGTGTCTTCGCCGCCGCGCCGCGCGCTCCTGCGCACAATCTGAATTTTACTCTTTATTTTCCGTATAAGGAGCCGATCCGGCCGGTCGCCGCCAATCGCCGAGCGCCGCCTGCACGATCGCGAGCGCCGCGACGGCGGCCGTATCCGCGCGCAACACGCGCGGGCCAAGCGACAGGCGCGCGAGATTCGGCAGACGCCGAATCGCCGCGCGCTCGCCTTCGTCGAAGCCGCCTTCGGGACCGATCAGCACGCTCACGCCGCTTTGCGCGGTCTGACCGTCGAGGGCCGCCACGGGATTGGCGAGGGGGGCGTCCTCGTCGCAGAAGACGAGCAGCCTGTCGTTGGGAAAGGACTCGAGAAAGGCGGGCAATTCGACGGCTTCCGCGACCTCGGGCGCGCCGAGCAGGCCGCATTGCTCCGCCGCCTCGATCGCATTCGCCCGCAGGCGCGCCGGATTGACGCGGCGCACCTGGGTGCGATGAGTGATGACCGGAACGAGCCGCCCTGCGCCCATTTCGGTCGCCTTCTGCGCCATATAGTCGAGCCGCGCCTGCTTTAACGGCGCGAAACAATAGTCGAGATCCGCCGGGGCGCTTTGCGGGCGCAGCAGCTCCTCGACCCGCAAGAACGCCTTGCGGCGCGTAACCTCGCGCAGCGTCGCGCGAAATTCGCCGTCGCGGCCGTTGAAGAGGACGATGGCGTCGCCCTCCCCCAGCCGCAATACATTGAGAAGATAGTTGAGCGCCTCGGAAGAAGGCGTAAGCTCTGCGCCAGGCGCGAGATCGTCGGCGACGAACAAGCGCTGCGCGTTGAAATCATAATGTGCCACAATCACTTCCCGAGAAGGCGCGGGCGCGGCGCGCGCCTGCCATGAAGCCGCCGCTTTGATGCGGGCAAGTTCGCCAAATCTTGCCTCGCGGGCAAGCCTGCTGATAATGCGTGCGAGCCAGACAAGCGGACGTAAACCATGATTCTCGGAGCCCTTCTATTCCAGCGCAACGTCGCGCGCCTGTCGCTCCTGGCGCTGATCGTCGCCTCGAGCGGCGCCTACGCACAACAACAGTCCTGCCAGGAAGACTTCCAAAAGCTCTCGGAAAAGCGCATGGCGGGCATCCAGGCGCTCAATGCTCTCGGCAAGGCCGGAAAGGGCAAAATGGACCCGGTCGCCGCCTGCCCCGCCGCGAAACGTCTCGTCAGCGTCGAGACGGAAATGTTGAATTACATGACCAAGAACAAGGAATGGTGCAACGTTCCCGATAATGTCGTCGACAACTTCAAGGAAGCGCGCGCCAAGACTCAAACTTTCGCCTCGCAGGCCTGCGCGGTCGCGGCGAAGGCCAAGCAAATGCGCGAACAGGCGGAGGCCGGCGGCGGCATGATGGCGCCGCCGAAACTCCCCGCCGGACCGCTGTGAGCTTGAGGCCAAGCGGCGAGGCGGCGGGCGCACCCGCTCTGCCCGACTCCATCGTAGACCATCCGCTCTGGCGGCGCGCGCCGCCGGCGCTTCGGCCCTATGTTCAGCTCGCGCGACTCGACCGTCCGATCGGCTGGTGGCTGCTGCTGCTTCCCTGCTGGGAGTCGAGCGCGCTCGCCTCGGCGTCGCTCCGCGAAGCGCCCAATCTCTGGCATCTCGCTCTATTCTTCGTGGGCGCCGTCGCCATGCGCGGCGCGGGCTCGACCTATAACGACTATGTCGATCGCGACATCGACGCGAAGGTGGAGCGCACGCGGTCACGGCCGCTCGCGAGCGGGCGCGTCACGCCGCGGGCGGCGCTCGGCTTTATCGTCGCGCAATGTCTTGTCGGCCTCGCCGTGCTTCTGTCCTTCAACGGACTGACCATCGCGCTCGGCCTGCTCTCGCCGCTGATCGTGTTGGTCTATCCTTTCGCCAAGCGCTTCACTTCCTGGCCGCAGGCGATACTCGGCTTCGCCTTCGCCTATGGCGCGCTCCTCGGCTGGACTGCGCGCGCGGACGCGCTCGGCGCGCCCGCGCTGTTTCTTTACGCCGCCGCCATCCTGTGGACGATCGGCTTCGACACGATCTATGCGCTGCAGGACATACGCGACGACGTCGTCATCGGCGTGGGCTCGACGGCGCGGCTCTTCGGCGCGCGCGTTAAACTCGCGGTCGGCGCGCTCTACGCCGGCTCAATCGCCTGCGCGGCGCTCGCCGCGCTTCTCGCGGGCGGCGGGGCCTTCGCCTTTCTCGGCGTCGCCGCCTATGCGGCGCATCTTGCCTGGCAGATCGCGCAGGTTGACGAAGACATCGCGCCGGTAACGGCGCTGCGCCTCTTTCGCGCCAATCGCGACGCGGGGCTGCTGCTTTTCGCCGGCTTCCTTGTGCAGAGCCTCGCTTTTCTTTTTTGAGATGCAAATTCGCGCTGTCATGCGGCTTCCGTCTGAAAAGCTCGGATGTCGTTCCCGACGCTTGCGAAGGAAGCGATCGGGAATCCAGAACAAACTCCATCGTCTCGCGTTTTGATTCTGGATTCCCAGTCAGGCCTTCGGCCTGCCGGGAATGACATTCCGCGTTCCGATAGAGAGTTTCAGAACCGCCGCCCCGGCGGCGCGGGATGGCATTTCAGCACGGCGATCGTATCGCCATCGTCATATTTCATCTCGCCGCGATTGACGTCGAGCGTGTTGCGCACATGCTGGTCGACGCATTTCCTTGCGCCATCCTCCAGGCAAGAACGATCGGTTCCGAAAGTGACGACGTCGCGCTCGACATGCATCACATAGGCGACCTTCTCCTTGCGGCCGTATTTGTCCGGCCCGGAGATATAGGAATCGCCCTCCTTGAATTCCTCGGCGACGCCCTCGCCCCACATGATCTGCAGGAAGGCGCGGTCGGTGTCGATATCGACCATCGCCGTCTGGCTTTCTCGCTCGCAGTCGAGATGAATTTCCTTCGCGGATGCGCCCGGCGCGATGAGAAGGAGCGCCGCGCCAAGGAGGATGGCGGATGGGCCTGGCAGACTCTCCATCTTCTCCCTCGCGGTCGCCTTTTACTTTTCCAGCTCTCTCTTCATGTCGAGGCAGGAGTCGATCTGTTTTTGGTTCAGTTCCCAATAGGAGCCGCCACAAAGCGCCTGATAGCGGCTGGAGACGAAAAACGACCAGATATAATAGCCGGTCAACAGCACGGCCGCGACAGCGGCCAATTTCATCATCGTGTTGAACCGCTTATAGGGGTCCTGCGTATCGGTCATCGCCTGCCTCCGGCACGATGTTAGGCCTATGCAAAATCCGCCGTCAACGTCAGTCGAGCGTCTGGCGGAAGCGCATGACGGCGATGCTCATCGCCGCGAGCATGAAGACCGCGAGCGCCGCCGCATCGACGGCGAGGTCGGAAAATCCAGACCCCTTGAGCATCACCGAGCGCACGATGCGCAGGAAATGCGTGAGCGGCAGCATCTCCCCCGCATATTGCGCCCAGACCGGCATGCCATGAAATGGGAACAGAAAGCCCGAGAGCAACATGCTCGGCAGGAAAAAGAAGAAGGTCATCTGCATCGCCTGCAACTGATTGGCGGAGACCGTCGAGATCGTGTAGCCGACCGAGAGATTCGCCACGATAAAGAGCAGCGTCAGCAGGATAAGCGTGAAAAGCGAGCCGACGATCGGCACATGAAACAAGAAGGAGGCGACGATCAGGATCGTCGCCATTTGCACTGCGCCGACGACGACATAAGGCGCGATCTTGCCGAGCATGATCTCCACGGGACGCACCGGCATGGCGAGCAGCGCCTCCATGGTGCCGCGCTCGACCTCGCGCGTCACCGACAGCGCCGTATAGATCAGCATCGTCATGGTGAGGATCGTGCCGATGAGCCCCGGCACGATGTTGCGACGCGTCTCCCCGGCTGGATTGTAGCGCCGTTGCACGCGAAGCTCGAAAGGCGCCTCGGATTGCGCGAGGGAAGCGAGCGGGCCGGTCAGTTCGCGATCGAGCGCCTGCCCCATGGCGCCGAGCGCGGCCGCGACGGCGCCGGAAGTCGCCGTCGGGTCGGTGGCGTCAGCGATAAGGAGCAGAGCGGGCTTTTCGCCGCGAATGAGCCGGCGCGAGAAATCCGGCGGGATTTGAATGACGAATTGCGCTTCATTCGAGAGAATGATCCGGTCGGCGTCCGTTTCGCCCTTCGCGACATATTTGATGTCGAAATAATCAGTGGCGCGCAGCGCGCCGATCAGCGCATGGGCGAGCGGACCGTCGTCACGCGTCAGCAAGGCGGTCGGCAGATGCTTGGGGTCGGTGTTGATGGCGTAGCCAAAGAGCAGCAATTGCATGAGCGGAATGCCGACGATCATCGCCAGAGTCGGCCGATCGCGCCTGAGCTGAATGAACTCCTTGACGAACATGGCGACGAGCCGCTGCCAGGACTGCGCCGCAGCGCCGCGCCGCGCGGGCCGCGAGAAACCCGGCGCGTCCAGCGGTTCGCTCATTTGTCCGCTCCGCTGCGAATCATCAGATCGATAAAGACGTCTTCAAGCGTCGGCTCGTCGCGCGCCCAGCGATAGGCCGCATTCGCGCCATAACGGCGCGCAAGACGCTCCATCGCCGCGCCGTCGCGGCCGCCGACGTGAAGCGCCCCGCCAAAGCGCGCCACCATGTCGACGCCCGGCTCTTTTTGAATTTCGCGGGCGAGCGCGTCGAGCCCCTCGCCCGTCACGACCCATGTGGAAAGGCCCGCGCCGGCGATAATCTGCGGGATCGTTCCCGACGCGAGCAATCGCCCATTGGCGATATAGGCGATCTCATGACAGCGCTCGGCTTCATCCATGTAATGCGTGGAGACGAGCACGGTGAGGCCCTGCGTCGCGAGATGATGGATTTCATCCCAGAAGTCGCGGCGCGCCTTCGGATCGACGCCCGCGGTCGGCTCGTCGAGCAGGAGAAGCGAGGGGCCGGGCAGCGTGCAGGCGCAAAGCGCGAGGCGCTGTTTCCAGCCGCCGGAGAGTTCGCCCGCGAGCTGATCGGCGCGCGCGAGAAGGCCCAGTCGTTCGAGCGCGTCCTGCGCCGCGCGCTCCGGCCCTTCCAGCCCATAAATGCGCGCCACGAATTCGAGATTCTCGCGAATGGTGAGATCGCGATAGAGCGAAAATCCTTGCGTCATATAGCCGACGTGACGCTTGATCTCTTCCTGCTGCGTGCGGATGTCGTAGCCAAGGCAGCGGCCTTCGCCGGCGTCGGGGGTGAGCAAGCCGCACAACATGCGGATCGTCGTCGTCTTGCCGCTGCCGTTCGGACCCAGAAAGCCCTGAATATGACCGCGCTCGACCTGGAGCGAGAAATTATCCACGACCTTTCTCGCGCCGAAGGATTTGGTCAGTCCGCGCACCTCGATCGCGATGTCGCTTTCCACGCTCACCGCGCCGCTCCCAAAGCCTCCGGCGCGGGAGTGACCGCCACCGGCATGCCGATCGGCAGGGCGCGGGCGGCGCCTTCGAGCCGCGCTTCCGCCTTGAAGACGAGCTTCGCCCGCTCCGTATCGCTGAAAATGACGGGCGGGGTGTATTCCTGCTGGCTGGCGATGTAGCTGACGCGTCCAAAGAGATCGCCGGCGCAGCCGTCACAGCTCACGCGCATGCGCTCGCCGAGCGCGACATTCGCAAGCTTCGGCTCGGAGACATAAAAGCGCACCTTGCGGTTTTCGGGCGGCAACAGCGCGAGCACCGGCTGACCCGCATTGACCATTTCGCCGGGACGAAAATAGATGTCCTGCACCACGCCGTCGGCCGGCGCGACGACATTCTGGCGCTTAATGCGAATGTCGAGCGCTTCGAGCTGGGCCCGCGCCTGCCTGACGTTCTCGGCGGCGGCCTCGATCTCGTGCGAACGACTCGCCATCCGCGCCGCCTCCACCTGGCGGCGCGCCTCCTTCAGATTGGCTTGGTCTCGGTCGCGGGCCATGGCGGCGCGATCGAGCGCGGCCTTTGCGACATGGCCGTCGGCGTAGAGTTTCTGCTGGCGGTCGTAATCGGCGAGCGACAGACGCAGAGCGGCCTCCGCCCGCTCCTGCCCGGCCTCCAGAACGGCGATCTGCTGCGGCCGGTTCATCGCCGCCCGGAGATTTTCGACCTGCGCCTCCATTTGGCCGATGCGCGCCGCCGCTTCGTCGCGCTCGCGGCCAAGCAGCGTCGTCGACATGGCGAAGAGCGGCGCGCCTTTCTGCACCTCGGCGCCGGTCGTGACCGCGAGACTCGCGAGCCTCTCGCTTTCATTCGGCCCGATGTAAAGCGTCTCGCCTTCGACATAGCCGAGAAACGCGCCGTTCGCGCTCTCGGAACGGCCCGCAAAGCGCCAGACGGCGACGGCCGCAAGCGCAAGGGCGAGAACAAGCGCCCAAGGTTTCATGCGGCCGCGGCGAGGTTTAAGGAATCGCGCATGATTTGGACTCGGCGCCTCCCGCCCCAGGCGGCGAAGCAGGACACGGCTGATTAGCGCGGAAGACAAGGCCATACAATGGCGCGAAACGCGCCTTTGCGGCCCCCTGCCGAAAAAGGCTAGAATATCTCCAAGAAACGCAAAAGGGATTGAAAATGGCTGAACAGGACGCCGAGTTGCCGCCGCGCGAAACAATGGAATATGACGTTGTCGTCGTCGGCGCCGGCCCGGCGGGCCTCGCCGCGGCGATTCGCTTAAAGCAGGTCGCGCCGGATCTTTCGGTGGTCGTCATCGAGAAAGGCTCGGAGCCTGGCGCGCATATATTGTCGGGCGCGGTGATCGACCCGATCGGCCTTGACCGTCTCCTGCCAGGCTGGCGCGAGCGTGACGACGCCCCCTTGAAGACGCAGGTGCATGAGGACCAGTTCCTGCTGCTGTCGGAGACGAGCGGCCTTCGCATTCCCAATGCGCTGATGCCCCGGCTGATGAGCAATCACGGCAATTTCGTCGGCTCGCTCGGCAATGTCGTGCGTTTTCTCGCGCAGGAGGCGGAAGGGCTCGGCGTCGAAATCTATCCGGGCTTCGCCGGCGCCGAGATTCTCTATGGCGACAAGGACGAAGTCGTCGGCGTCGCGACCGGCGACATGGGCGTCGGCCGCGACGGCGCGCCCAAGGACAGCTTCACGCGCGGCATGGAGCTCAAGGGCAAATATACGATCTTCGCCGAAGGGGCGCGCGGCTCGCTGACGAAGCAGCTTCTCGCGAAATACGATCTTTGCGCGAACAGCGAACCGCAGAAATTCGGCATCGGCTTTAAGGAGCTGTGGCGCATTCCGAAGGAAAAGCACAAAGACGGGCTGGTGCAGCATTCCTTCGGCTGGCCGCTCGCCGCGGATACGGGCGGAGGCTCCTTCCTTTATCACTTCGAGGACGGATATGTTTCCATCGGCTTCGTCGTGCATCTCAACTATTCGAATCCGACGCTGTCGCCTTTCGACGAATTTCAGCGCTTCAAGACTCACCCGCTGATCGCGCCGACGCTCGAAGGCGGCGAACGTATCTCCTATGGCGCGCGCGCCTTGACCGAGGGCGGCTGGCAGAGCGTGCCGAAGCTCGTCTTGCCGGGCGGCGCGCTCGTCGGCTGCGCGGCGGGCTTCATGAACGTGCCACGCATCAAGGGTTCGCATAACGCCGTGCTCTCCGGGATTCTCTGCGCCGACCACGTCGCGGCGGCGATCGCGGAAGGGCGCGCGCATGACGAAGTGACGGCCTATGACGCCGCCTGGCGCGCCTCCGACATCGGCCGCGACCTCAAGCCCGTGCGCAACGTCAAGCCGCTCTGGTCGAAATACGGGACCTATGTCGGCGCGCCGCTCTTTGGCCTCGACATGTGGACGAATGAACTTTTCGGCTTCTCCTTCTTCGGCACGCTCAAGCACGGCAAGGCCGACTATGAGACCTTGAAGCCGCTCTCGGAAGCGACGCCCATCGCCTATCCCAAGCTCCAGGCGCCGACGGCTTTCGACAAGCTCTCCTCGGTCTTCGTCTCCAACACCAATCACGAAGAGGACCAGCCGGTTCATCTGAAACTGACCGATCCCGCGATCCCCATCGCGCGCAATCTGCCGATCTATGGCGAGCCGGCGCGGCTCTATTGTCCGGCGGGCGTCTATGAGGTCGTCTACGCCGACGAGGAGACGCGGCGCGATCCGCGCTTCGTGATCAACGCGCAGAATTGCGTCCATTGCAAAACCTGCGACATCAAGGACCCTGCGCAGAACATCACCTGGGTTCCGCCCGAGGGCGGCGGCGGCCCGAACTATCCGAATATGTAGTACGGAATGTCGAGCGGATCGCTTGACGCGTCATTCCCGGCAGGCCGAAGGCCTGACCGGGGATCCAGAGTCATGACGCGAGTCTTTTGAGTAGGTCCTGGATTCCAGATCGCGCTTGGCGCGTCGGGAATGATAAGCGGATGAGTCGCGAAAGCCGATGTTCTTCATCGCCTCGAAGATTTTCGGCTTCTTTCTGGCGCCGGTTCACGTCGGGATTTTTCTTTGCGTCATCGGCGCGGCGCTGCTTTACACCCGCTGGCGCGCATGGGGACGCGCGCTGTCGACGCTCGGCGCGCTCGCGCTGCTCCTCATGGGTTTCACGCCGCTCGGGCATATGCTCGCGGCGCCGCTCGAAGCGCGCTTTCCCGAGCCGCCGCGCGACATGCCGGCGCCCGACGGAATCATCGTGCTTGGCGGGGCGGCCGATGCGGAATTGAGCGCCGATAAAAACTGGCCGGTTTTGTCGGAAGCGGCGGAGCGGCTCACGACGCCGATCGCGCTTATGCGCAAATATCCCGATGCGCGGCTCGTCTTCACCGGCGGCGCCGCCACGCCGGGCTCCCGTCCGGAGGCGGAGGCCGTAAGACGATTCTGGCGCGAGGCGGGGGTCGACAAAGGCGACGTCCTTTATGAAGACCGCTCACGCAACACGCTTGAAAACGCCGTCTTCGCGCGCGAACGCGTTCAGCCGAAGCCGGGCGAACGCTGGCTCCTCGTCACTTCCGCCCTCCATATGCCGCGGGCGATGGGCGTTTTTCGCAAGGCCGGCTTTCCGGCGATCGCCTTTCCCGTCGACTATCGCACCCATGGCGACTTGGGGCGTCTCGAATTTCCGGGCGGCGCGACGGGCGCGCTCAGCCTCGTCGACGCCGCCGTTCATGAATGGGCGGGGCTTGTCGCCTATCGGCTGACCGGAAAGACCGACGCGCTCTTTCCGGCGCCGTGACGCGCCGACGCGCTATTCCGGCCGATGCGCTCTGCGCGCGCGCGAGGAACTCGACGGCTCCATGCTGCGCCCGCCCCCGCCGCCGGGATAAGCGCCGTGCTTCATCTCCAGGAACAGCGCGATCGCCTGCGCGCGATTGCGCACGTCGAGCTTCTCGAAAAGATTGCGCAGGTGGAATTTGATCGTATTGATCGAGACGCCGAAATCCTTGGCGAGCTGGCTATTGGTGTGGCCGGAGCCGAGCGCCGAAAGCAGGCTGCGCTCGCGCAGCGTCAGATTCTCTAAAGGATCGCTGCGCATTTTGCGGATGTCGACGAAAGGAAACACCATGTCGCCCGCCGCCACCGCCGCCAGCACATCGAGCAGGCGCTCGGGCGGGGCGCGCTTGGAGACGAAGCCGGCGCCGCCGAGCTGGAGCGTTTCCGCCGGCGCGGCGGGGTCGTTGGTGCCGCTGTAGACGACGATCTTGGGCGCCGCGACCTGGCGGGAAAGCGCCCGCAATACCTCGCGCGCATGCAGCGTCGGCAATTGCCAGCCGATCACCGCAATGTTGAACTTCTGCTGACGCGCGGCTTCGAGAAACTCCTCGCCGTCCGTCAGTTTCGCCACGAGATTGAAGCGGCGGTCGTCGGAGAGCAGCTTGTCGAGCCCCGCGAGGATCAGCGGGCTCTTGTCGGCGATGGCGACGTCTATGCGCTCGCGCGGGCCGGCCGTCGGGGCGGCGTCGCCGGACGAACCATCCTTCTGGCTGTCGCCGGTCCTGATCGAAGAGGTAGGCGCCATCACAGCCTCCATGGCCGCATGGACTGCGGCTCGTCCATTGACGCCGCCCATATAAGCCCAAAAATCATGCAATCGGCAGGTTTAACGGGCCGACACGCCCTGCCCATTCGAGGTGGCGTATCGCTCAGAATAGCGTAGCGGATGGGAGATGCAAGCGCGTTCCGCGCAGCCGCAAGCAAGGCCCCCGGCGAACGGCCGGACGACAAAAACGGCGCATCGACCCTGGCCGACGCGCCGCTTTTTGAAACGCTGGTGAAAGCGCTTGTATTAGTCGCTGAAAACCCAGCGGGCGGCGAAATAGGCGACCGCGCCAATGACGATGATCGCGATCATGCCGACCGGAGTCGCGGCATAGCTGGTCAATTCGAGAATAGCGCCCATAGTTTCCTCCTTCAGTCAGATATTACTTCGGATTTAGCCGCAAGCCGATATTACACGCTGCAATCCCGTTGGAAACGGCATTGCTTCGTTCCTTCTTACGGTCAAGTGGATCGTATCGCCGACGCCGTCCACCCTCGGTCAATTAGTAACGCCGACCACATTGGGCGGGAACGCATCTGCATTGCTTCATCGGCCCTGTCCGCGCTCGGAGAGCTATTATGCTCCACAGCTTTTGCTGCGGTTCCGAAATACGGCGTTTCACGAACTATTGCAGACGCAGACCCTTGTCAAGCGACTGTTGATCGCCCCTTTTTTCGGGCCCGTCCGCGTAAAAGCGGGATGAAGGCCAGTCCGCGCTTGCTGCGCGCGCCTCGCCGAGACTATCCTGCGCGCGTCCCGCCCCAATACTAGAGTGAGCGCCTTAAAGCCCCTATGTTCAAATATCTTCTCATCGCCATCGCCCTCGTCGCCGCTGGCGTCGCGACCTTCTATGGGCTGCGGCGCTCGCCCGTCTGCGCGAGCGGCGGCAAATATATGGCGACCCTGAGCGACTGCGCGTCGTGGGGCGTCGACGCCGGCATATGCAAGGAAGCGTCGGAGAGGGCGCGCGCAATTGTCGCGCAGGCGGCGCCCAAGACCGAGACGCTGTTCCAGTGCGAAGTGCGCTTCACCGACTGTTTCGAGGCGCCGGGCGGCGGCTTCTCGCCCCGCCCCTCCTTCTGCCTGCGCCCGGACAAGGGCGCCGAGCCTTTCGAGGTGCGATATCTCGAATATGAATCCGACCGGATGAACCGCAAGAAGACGAAAGAAATGCGGGTGAACTGAAGGGGATGTCAGCGCCCTGAATCGGCCCGCCGCTGGCCGATCTGGAACTCCGCGGCGTCGATGACGAGCATGCCCGCCGCCGTGCCGATGGCGATATGGATCGGCACGACCACGCGCGCATCCGCCAAGGGCGCGAGCCAGACGCTCATATCGCTATTGGCCGCCATATAGCGCGTCGACGCGCTATCGGGCCTGTGGCCGGCGATGGGCGTATAGCGCGCCGTGCAGACGGAGACGGGGCCGGCGTAACCTCTGGTTTCCGCCGTCTGGGCGCCGGCATAGACGAGTTCGACGTCAAAGCGCGTCACCCCGTCGAAGACTGAGATGGTGCGGTTGCAGGCGGCGGGGCCCGTCAGCTCCTGCCCATGCGGCACGCTCATGATCAGCGCGCTCACCGGATCGACGACATTCCGCTTGGCGCTTTCCGTCACCGGCACGCGCGACGAAGCGTCCCAGGGCGCCGGCCGCACCTCGATCGCGCGCACGGCGTTGCCGGCGAGCGACATGCGCACGGTGCGCGTCTCGTCGCTGTTCGAGGTGACGTTGGCGTAGCTCGCCGGCGACGGGCCGCCGGCGCCGAGGCCGCCGCTCGCGGTCGCCGCGCCTTTGGCGTTATTGACGAGATTGGCGAGGCCCGTCGTCCGCATCGAAATGTCGACGCGATAATTCTGCGGCTCGACGACGCCGGAGGCGACGGCGCTGCCGATGGGAAATCCCATGAGGCTCAGCGCGTAACGGGCCCTAAGCGTTTCCGCGCTGGCCGGAAAGGCGCAAAGGACGACGGAGGCCGCCGCCATGAAGCGGGCTCGGCGGCGCGCGGCGAAATCTGACAGCATGTCTTTCGCGCTCATGGTTCTACAGCAAGTCGCTTCGCGCGGCCTGCGTTTTCATCCGCGCCGCCGGCGCGCGAAGGATCAGGCCCATTCCTGCCAATGTCCGTCTTCGAAGATGCGCCATGCCCTTAGCCCCGCCTTGGCGACCACCATCCGGCCGGCCTTCGCCTCGGCGACAAGATGCTTGAATACGAGAGGATTGCGCCAGGAAAACGGCTTTTCCGGGTCGCAGACCGCGTGATATTCGTCGCTGTCGGGATCGTCCATGAGCAGCGTGCCGACGCGGTCCGGACGCAGTTGTGAAGAGAACCCGCGCTCCTCCTTCCAGCGGCAGTGATAGTCGCGGCAGACCTGCGGCCGCGTGTCATAGACGCCGCAGCCCGCCGCCATGGCGCAATGCTCGCAGAGCTTTCCCGCCGGTTTTTTAAACTCCTCGATTTCAAGGACCTTGCAGCAAAAATAGCAAGGACCGCAGGCTTTGCCGGGAATGTCGAGCATGATGCTCCTGCGCCAATGGCGTGAGAATCGAATCGGCGTATTGTGGCCGCCGCGGCGGCGGATGCAAGCGGGCGCCGCGAAGAAGATCCCAGCGGCCGGGTCATGTTTTCTCATCCTGAGGAAGCGGCTTCGCCGGCGAGTTTGATTGCCTCCGCCTAAATCATTCGAGGCGCATGATGAGCGAGACCATGTCGCATAAAGCTGATCTCGATACGCTTTTCGTCTCTACCCAATGGCTGGCCGATCATCTCGACGCGCCCGACGTCGTCATCTTCGACGCGTCCTGGCATATGCCGGCGACGGGCCGGAACGCGCGCGCCGAATATCTCGCCGGCCATATTCCCGGCGCGCGCTTCTTCGACCTCGACGCGATCGCCGATCATTCGACGGACCTGCCGCATATGCTCCCCAAGCCCGAAATCTTTTCGGCGGAGATGCGGCGGCTAGGCTATGGCGACGGGATGCGCGCGGTGGTCTATGACAGCGTCGGCCTGTTTTCGGGGCCGCGGCTGTGGTGGACGCTCGCGGCTTTCGGCGCCGAGAATGTCTCGCTCCTCGCCGGCGGGCTGCCGGCCTGGAAGGCCGAAGGCCGTCCCTTGGAGCAGGAAGAGCCGCAAAAGGAATCGCCCGCGCCCTTCACCGCGCGTTTCGTCCCCAGCCTCGTCTCCGATGCGGCGCAAGTGAAGCGCGCGCTCGAAATGGGCTCGCCGCAAGTCGTCGACGCGCGCTCGGCGGAGCGCTTTCGCGGCCTCGCGCCGGAGCCGCGTCCCGGACTGCGTTCGGGCCATATGCCCGGCGCGCTGAATTTGCCCTTCGGCGCCGTCGTCGAAAATGGACGCCTGAAAGACAAAACGGGTTTGGAGCAGGCTTTCGCTTCGGCGGGGCTCGATCCCGACAAGCCAGTCATCGCGAGCTGCGGCTCGGGCCTCACTGCCTGCATCATCAGTCTCGCGCTCACGGCGTCGGGGCGGCCCACGGCGACAGTCTATGACGGCTCCTGGTCGGAATGGGGCGCGCGAGAAGATCTGCCCGTTGTCAAGGATGAGGATAATTTGCATAAAAAATAGACGTATATCGCCTAATATATGATCATATGGCGCAGATAATAAGCGTACAGCCTATGATCGGCGCCATAACTTTGGCCATGGCGCCGCCATTGCTGCAATGTTAGAAGCTCGGCGGCGCTCTAGCCGAAGCCTATAGCAGCCGGCGGGCGGGGCTTCAGCTGAACGCGCGAGGAAATTGAATGAAGAAAGTCGAGGCGATCATCAAGCCCTTCAAGCTCGATGAAGTGAAGGAGGCGTTGCAGGCCGCCGGTCTGCAAGGCATCACGGTCACGGAGGCGAAGGGCTTTGGTCGCCAAAAAGGGCATACGGAACTCTATCGCGGCGCCGAATATGTCGTGGACTTTCTTCCCAAAGTAAAAATAGAGATCGTTCTTGCGGACGACGCCGTGGAGCGCGCGGTGGAGGCCATTCGCAAGGCGGCGCAGACCGGGCGCATCGGCGATGGCAAGATATTTGTTTCGAATGTGGAAGGCGCGATCCGAATCCGCACCGGCGAAACAGGGACGGACGCCATCTAACCAGCGAGCCCCCGCGTCATGAGCTTCCTCGACAAAATCTTTAAGCGCTTCGCGGCTCCCGCCGGACAAGCAACGGATCAGCAAGCAACGGATCAGAAAGATCAACCAAGAGAGGCATCGACCGACATGACAACGGCCAAGGACGTACTGAAGCTGATCAAGGACAACGACGTCAAATACGTCGATTTCCGTTTCACCGACCCGCGCGGCAAATGGCAGCATGTGACGTTCGACATTTCGATCGTCGATGAGGAAGCTCTCACCCAAGGCATCATGTTCGACGGTTCGTCCATCGCCGGCTGGAAAGCGATCAACGAGTCGGACATGACTCTCGTTCCCGACCTCGAGGCGACCGCGATCGATCCCTTCTTCGCGGCGTCGACGCTTTCCATCGTCTGCGATGTGGTCGAGCCCTTGACCGGCCAGCCCTATAATCGCGACCCGCGCGGCATCGCCAAGAAGGCGCTCGAATATCTGAAGTCCACCGGCATCGGCGACACCGCCTATTTCGGCCCCGAGGCCGAATTCTTCGTCTTCGACGACGTGCGCTTCTCCGCCGAACCCTATGACACCGGCTTCACGCTCGACTCCTCCGAACTGCCGTCCAATTCCGGCACCGCCTATGAGGGCGGCAATCTCGGCCACCGCGTGCGCACCAAGGGCGGCTATTTCCCGGTGCCGCCGGTCGACTCGGCGCAGGACATGCGCAGCGAAATGCTCGCCGCCATGGCCGCGATGGGCGTCAAGGTCGAGAAGCACCATCACGAGGTCGCTTCGGCGCAGCACGAACTCGGATTGAAGTTCGAAACGCTCGTCACCGTCGCCGACCATCTGCAGATCTATAAATACGCCATCCATCAGGTCGCGCATTCCTACGGCAAGTCGGCGACCTTCATGCCCAAGCCCGTCTATGGCGACAACGGCTCCGGCATGCATGTCCATCAGTCGATCTGGAAGGACGGCAAGCCGCTCTTCGCGGGCGACCAATACGCCGGCCTCTCCCAGGAATGCCTGTGGTATATCGGCGGCATCATCAAGCACGCCAAGGCGCTGAACGCCTTCACCAACCCTTCGACGAATTCCTATAAGCGTCTGGTTCCGGGCTTCGAGGCGCCGGTGCTGCTCGCCTATTCGTCGCGCAACCGTTCGGCCTCCTGCCGCATCCCCTTCGGCTCCAGCCCGAAGACGAAGCGCATCGAGGTTCGCTTCCCCGATCCGACGGCGAATCCCTATCTCGCCTTCTCGGCCATGCTGCTCGCCGGCCTCGACGGCATCCAGAACAAGCTCGATCCGGGCGCGCCGGCCGACAAGGACCTCTACGACCTGCCGCCCGAAGAGTTGAAGGCGATCCCGACGGTTTGCGGCAGCCTGCGCGAAGCGCTGCAGAGCCTTCAGGCCGACCACGCCTTCCTGACCGCCGGCGGCGTGTTCAGCGAGGACTTCATCCAGTCCTATATCGACCTCAAGTTCCAGGACGTCTATCGCTTCGAGATGACGCCGCATCCGGTCGAGTTCGACATGTATTACAGCTACTGAGGAACCACGCCGCTGCGCCTGGCGAGGGCGGCGAGACTATCGAACCGGAAGGCGACGCATCGCCTTCCGGTTTTTTTTGCGCCTGTTATTGGACGGCGCGCGACGGCGCGAGAATCTTGTCACGCAAGCGTCATGGACGTGTCATTTCTTTTGGCGACATTACGGCGAAAGCAAGAACGCCCAACGATACATCGGACCCCAGAAAGCCGCATCCCAAAGAGCCGTTCCACGTCGATCGCGCGCTTGCCGCAGCGGGGTGGTTCGGCCGCATGATTTGGCGCAACGGAGAAAAGCCATGAAACTGCGAGCCCTTCCGGCCGTCTTCGCCGCCATTGTGGCTTTGACCGCAGGCGCGGCCGCATTCGACATGGAGCTCTCTCCCTATAACGTCGTCAATGGACTGTCGGGAAAGTTGAAGTCCGTCGGCTCGGACACGATGCATCACGAAATGGAGCTCTGGGCCGAGGGATTTCAGTCAATCTATCCGAATGTGTCGATCGAACTCATCGGCAAGGGCTCGAATACGGCGCCGCCCGCCCTCCTTTCCGGCGAAGCGCAGCTTGGCCCGATGTCGCGGCAGATGACGCCCGACGAGATCGGCGCCTTCGAGGCGAAATACGGCTATAAACCCACGGCCGTTCTCGTGGCGATCGACGCGCTCGCGATCTATGTCCATAAGGACAACCCGCTTCAATGCATCAGCATGGAGCAAATAGAACGGGTTTTCGCCGCCGACCCCAAAGGCGGCGGCGGCAAGAGCATCCGCACCTGGGGCGAGCTTGGCCTCACCGGCGAATGGGCGACAAAGCCCATCGACATGCAGAGCCGAAACAATCTGTCCGGCACCTACAAATATTTCAAACAGCACGTCTTGGGCGGGGGCGACTTCAAAGACGTGGTGCAAATGCAGGTCGGGTCGGAAGCCGTCGTCAGCGAAGTGGCGAAAGACAAATATGCGATGGGCTATTCCGGCATCGGCTACAAGACGGCTGACGTTCGCGCGGTTCCCTTGAACTCGGGAAAAAGCTGCTATGAGGCGACGTTCGACAACACGTACTCAAAGAAATATCCCCTCGCGAGAGGCCTCTATATTTATGTGCTGAAAGATCCCAAGAAGCCGATCGACACGCTCAGCGGCGAATTCGTCAAATATGTCCTCTCCAAGGATGGACAGACCCAGGCCAAGCGGGGCGGCTATTACCCGATCACCCGCAATATCCGCGAGCATGAGCTGACGCGGCTTGGACTTCTCGCCTCGGCGCGCTGAATTATTGGCAAATGCGATAGGCGTCGCTCGATCCATGCCGCTCGATGTCGACATGTAAATGGTTCGCATGGGCGGCGTCGGAGCCCGGCCCGAGCACCGTCGTGAACCAGCCGCAGGCCGCCGTTCTCAACGTCTTGAAATAAGCGGTCGACTGCGGATCGTCCTGCTTTTCGACCGCGACTTTGCGTCCATTGGAGAAAATGAAGGCGCTTAAATCAATAGCGATCCCCTTGCCATGCGCGCTGAGCTTGCCGCCGGTCTGGCGATTGCGGCCGCGGCACTCATAGCCCGGCCCGGAATCGATCGCGACAAGCGGCGCCTCCATCGTCGCGGCGCCGAGCGGCGCTGCGAGATTCTTCACAAAATCCGCAAATTGAATCGCGAAGGGACAATCGAGTTGCGGCGTCCCATTGAAAGCGACGCGCCGGTCGCCAAGCTTGAGCGCCGAAAGACGGACAGGCGCGTTTATGCCGCAACCGTCGAGCGGCGCCGCCGGCGCGGGCGTTTGCTCGAAGAGGACGCCCGCCGCGCGCAAATTGTCGAAGCATGTTTCGACCGCCTCCGCAGGCTTTGTCGTCTCCGGCGGCGGCTTCGCTTCTGCAGGCTTCGTCTCGACAGGCTTCGAGGCCTGCGGCAGGTTGGGGCGGCGCGGCGGCAGCGGCGGCGCGTCCCGCGCGGCGGCCGCCGTCGCGACGAGAGAGCACAGGAGAATGGACGCGCCGAAGCGCTCTCGCGCCGCCTTTAAAGGGGAAAGCTTCGCTCTTTTCCATATCCCCAATCGCGCCATCCTTCTCATTCGACTTGAAGGCGCCTAAATTGGAGCGAGCGGAGGAAAGCCCCATGTCGAACGCCATCACCGTCACTGTGCCGCATAATCTCGGCGTCGAAGCGGCGAAAGCCCGTATCGCCGAACAACTGACCAGAATGCAGCGGGACTATGTGGACAAGATCGGCCATTCCGAGGTCGCCTGGGCCGGCGACGTCGCGACCATTCGCGTCGTGACTCTCGGGCAGACGGCGACGGCGGAGGTCGCGGTCATGAATGATCAGTTGCGCATTGACGTGCAGCTTCCGTGGGTCCTGTCGGCGCTTTCCGGCAAGGTGCAGGAACTCGTCAACCGCAACGCCAATGACGCGCTGCGCATCGGCCATACGCCTCCGAAAGGATGACAAGATAAGGATAAAGCGGCTCAACCAGCCGGCTCTTATTCCGTCTCGCATATCTCCGCTTCTCGGAATCGCCGCGCCTTGCCGGGCTTTCATAGGCCGACCTCCTGTTCGCCGATATTTCGCGGCAACATCCTAGGGGATATGAAAGGCGCGTCGCAAAAGGCAAGACGGCGCAGGAATTTTGTAAAGCGCCTCCATGAATCATCGATTCGTGAAGGACCTGTTTCGTCGATGGGCGCATTTTCCATGCGAAGCCCGCATTCGCTTCGCCGGAAACCGCTCTAATTGCCGCTTCTGCGGCCGAAATCGGGCGCAGCCGTATCCTGCCCCTGCTCGATAATCGAGCGCCGGATTTCCCGCGTGCGCGAGAAGAATTCAAAAAGCCCCTGCCCGTCGCCGCGCCGGATCATCCGCTGGAGCGCGCTCAAATCCTCGTTGAAGCGTCCGAGCATTTCGAGGACCGCATCCTTATTGGCGAGAAAAATGTCGCGCCACATGATGGGGTCCGAAGCCGCGATGCGCGTGAAGTCGCGAAAGCCCGAGGCCGAGAATTTGATGACTTCGGAGCGCGTCTCGTCGCCGAAATCATCCGCCGTGCCGACGATATTATAGGCGATGAGATGCGGCAGATGGCTCGTGAGCGCGAGCACCGCGTCGTGATGCGCGACGCTCATCGTCTCGACCTTGGCGCCAAGCCGCGTCCAGAACGCCATGAGCTTTTCCACCGCCGACGCATCGGCGCCATCGGGCGGCGTCAAGATGCACCAGCGGTTTTGAAAAAGCATCGCGAAGCCGGCGTCGGGCCCGGAAAATTCAGTGCCGGCGATCGGATGGGCGGGGATGAAACGCGTGCGTTCGGAAAGATGCGGCGCCATTTGCGCGACCACCGCGCCTTTCACCGAGCCGACATCCGAGACAACGGCGCCTTTCGGCAGATACGGTGCGATCTTTTGCGCGACCTCGCCGCAGACGCCGACCGGCGTGCAGACAATGACAAGATCGGCGCCTGCGAGCGCCTCCGCATGATCTTCCGTCGCAAGATCGGCGAGGCCGAGTTCGCGCGCGCGCGCGACGACGGACGGCGACGAATCCATGAGCGCGATATGTCGCGCCGCGCCGAATTCGCGCGCCGCGCGGGCGATCGAGGAGCCGATGAGGCCGACGCCGATAAGCGCGAGCCGCTCGCAGACGGGCTCAGCCATGAAGGCTTGCTCGCGCGCTTTCGCGCGCGCCCGCGCCTTGCATGAATTCGGCGAGCGCCGCGACGACCTTCTCATTCGCTTCCTGCGAACCGACGGTGAGGCGCAGAAAGTCGGGCATGCCATAGGCGGCGACGGCGCGCAGCACCAGCCCGCGCGCGGTGAGGAAACGGTCGGCGTCCGCCGCCGTAAGGCCCTTTGCTTCGGGAAAACGGATGGCGACGAAATTCGCGGCGCTCGGCAGGACGGTCAGGCCCAGCGCGGCGATCTCGCGCGTCAGCCAGGGCAGCCAGCGTTCATTATGCCCGACCGCCGCGGCGAGATGCGCCTCGTCCGCGAGCGCGGCGATCGCCGCCACAGACCCCGCGCTCGAAACATTGAAGGGCGAGCGAATTCTGTTCAGCGCGTCGATGACATGCGCGGGGCCATAGCCCCAGCCGACGCGCAGCGCCGCGAGCCCGTAGATTTTCGAGAAAGTGCGCGTCATCACGACATTCTCATGCGCGTTCACGAGCGCGACGCCCGCCTCGTAATCCTCGCGCCGCACATATTCGGCATAGGCCGCGTCGAGCACGAGCAGCACATGGGCAGGAAGCGAAGCCGCGAGCCGCGCGACGTCGCGCGCCGGCAGATAGGTTCCGGTCGGATTGTTCGGATTGGCGAGAAAAACGATTTTCGTCTTCTCGTTCACGCAGGCGAGCAGCGCGTCGACATTCGCCGTGTAATGCGTCTCCGGCGCGACGATAGGCGTTCCGCCGGCGGCGAGAATGACGATTTTATATTCGAGAAAGCCATATTGGCTGTAGACGCCTTCGTCGCCGGGCCCGACATAGGCGAGCGCGAGCAGCTCCAGAATATTGTCGGAGCCGGCGCCGGCGATGATGCGGGCAGGATCGAGGCCGTGGCGGGCGCCGATCGCCTCGCGCAGCGCCCGCGACGAGCCTTCTGGATAGAGCGCGATCTCCGGCGCCATGTCGCGCAGCGCCTCGATGGCGCGCGGCGAGGGCCCGAGCGGCGTTTCATTGGCCGACAATTTGAAGACGCGCCCGGCTCCAGGCGCGGCGCTCTTGCCGGGCACGTAAGGATCGATCGCGAGAACGCTCGGGCGCGGTGCGGGACGCGTCATGGTCAACTCCCTGGCGCGAAGACGCCGCTGCGCGCATCGTCCAATTGAAAGCGCATCGCATGGCTGCCGATGACGTCGACGCGCGCGCCTTCGATCCCCGCCGCCGCCATCGCCCCGGCGAAGCCGCGGGCGTCCGCGTCGCCCGCCGCCGCGACAAGCAGCGCGAGCCCTTCGGGATGCGGCGCGCTCGCCAGAATTTCGCCCTTGAGCGTGGAAAACGCGCCGGGCAGCGCATGGGTCCAGCGCGCGAGGCCGACGGCGTAGAGCGACACGCCATGCGCCATCGCCTCCGGCGCGAGTCGCGCGACGACAAAGACGGGCAGGCCGGCGGGATGATTGGGCCGCTCGACAAAAGGCAGCCGGGCGATGATTTTCGGCGCGTCCTCGCCGACAAGGCGCATCCACCAGGCGCCGTCGGCGAGGCCGCCCGTCGCGCGCAGCACGCCGAGATCGCCCTGCGAGGCCGCCACGGCGTCGATTACGGCGCCCGCGCCGTGATGGGCGACATAGGGCACGGTGAAGCCGAAATGGAAGCGCGCGGAATCGCGCATTTGCGCGTCGCCGCCGGAATCATCGGCATGCACGCAATAATTCGCCTGCACATAGGTGAAGGTGGAGACGATGACGCGCCAGACGCCTTCCACGGCGTCGACGGGCAAAAGGCCCTGATGGCGCGCGACCAGCGCGCGCATCATCTGCGCCTCGCGGTCGGGGCGAAAGGCGGGGCCCGCGCCCTGCTCGCGCTTGACCGCGATCAGCCGGTCGATGATTTCGCCGCGCTGCATCAGCAGCCGATGCATCTCGAGATCGATGCGGTCGATCTCGTCGCGCAGTTCGGCGAGCGTATCGGCGGCGGGTTTGAGCAAGGGCGCGTCCTGCATGGCGCTCTCTCTTAGGCCAGCGCGGAACGGGAGGCAACGAAAGGCGGCGCGCCGGCCGCCGACCCTGTCGGCGCGCTGGGGCGTCACATTGCGCCCGGCGACGACGCCATTCGAAACGAAAAAACGGCGGTTTTTCAGTTCGACTTTCGCCGTGGCGATCGCCGCCACAGAATGACCGGAATTGCCGACCATAGCCGATGTCCGTCACCTTCCGAATGCTAGTGACGGCGACCTCAGCTCTGCACTGACATTCAGCGGGTTTGCGCCGGAATATTCTCGGTCGGGCGATAGGTCATCGGGGCTTAAAAATCATGATCAGGGACGAAGGGATCGCCGAATCCGGCGACAGCAGCGAGGAAGCTCTGAGCGGGCTTGCGCCGGGGCGTCTCAACCGCCGGTCGTTTCTGCTCGGCTCCGCCGCCGGTCTCGGCGCGGCCGGTCTCGCCGGCTGCGTGTCCGACGACATGGGCCGGGCCGAGGCGGCGCGGTTCTACGCCGCCGTGCCCAATGAGAAATACCCGATCCCGGCGGTCGACATCGGCAAGCTCCATCCGAAATATTTTCGCAAGATAGTGCGCTACGAAAGCAAAGAGGCGCCCGGCACGATTATCGTCGATCCCGCCAATTATTATGTCTACCGCATCGAAGGCGACGGAAACGCCACCCGCTACGGCGCCAATGTCAGCCGCACGGGCTTCCTGTGGAGCGGCGACGTTTATGTCGGGCGCAAGGCCGAATGGCCCACCTGGACGCCGCCAAAAGAGATGATGGCGCGCCAGCCGGAGGCGCGCAAATACGCCCGCGGCATGCCGGGAGGTCTGGAAAATCCGCTCGGCGCCCGCGTGCTGTATCTCTATAAGAACGGCGCCTACACGGTCTACACGATCTACAGCACCAGCGACCCCGAGACGATCGGCCAGGGCATCACCAGCGGCTGCACCGGCCTCCTCAGCCAGGACATGCTCGACCTCTATTCGCGCACGCCGATCAAGACCAAGGTGGTCATGCTGCCGGCGTAGGGAGGGGCGCGCAAGCGTCCCTGCTAGCTCGGGACGATCGGATAAAGGGTTTCCTCATCCTGAGGAGGCCTCGAAGAGGCCGTCTCGAAGGACGAGGAAACCCGTTTTCGCGCATTTTTCCTCACTCGATCACCCTGGGTAGGGTCTCAGTTTGAATTTCAGCTTGTAACCCGCAGCATTCGCGCCACCAAGCGGATGATGAATGGCTTGATGGACCCTTCTCGGACCTTCCGGTGGAAAGGCGCGCTGAACGAAACCGCGTGCAATTTTGAAAGTATATTTAGGATAGCGTAAACTTTTTTCTGGGGCTGAATTCTTATACGCCCAGCTGACACTAGCATCGGTAGGATGAACGACCCTACCGGAGAATCATCAATGACCGCCGCAAACCACTCTCTCGCGCCGGCACCAAAAAAGCGCGCTTCGCGAGCGATTTGCCCCCGTCCCCGTACGCCACACTCGGGGGATGACGAGTTTTTTTCGATTACGAAAGGACATATCGGTGACTAAGAAATGGGAAATTGTGCCGGGTTCAGATTTATCGGACCGCTCAAAATGGCGGCCATTGGGCGGCGACCGCTACGCGGCTATTCGCGCGCGGATACTGATTGTCGAATCTGATGGTGAGAATTCCCTACCCGGTCCCGTTATTGAGGAACTTAACGTTGGGCCGCATGTTGCCCACGAGATAAAGATAAAACGCCAGATCACAAATATCCGGACCGATACTATTTCAAACGCGATCAAGTTTGCGACGAGTTCTCGCGTATGCGATCGATTAGCGGCAAAACTCGGTGCAGAATTCAGTGCCAAAATTCCTGGCTTCTCTGGAAAAATAGACTCTGAAATACTTTCAAAAACAGATTATGAAATAGCGTCTACAACGGAAAGTGTTCTCACCGGAACAAGTTCGCATACCTTTGAGGAAACACAAGAAGACGAGCATGTCCTTAAGTTAAACCCCACAACCAAGCGGGGAGTGGTTCAAATAAGGAGGCGGTATCGGCCGCGTACATGGGAAGTTTATTTGCATTCATATGAGTACTTGGAGATTTCTTATCGCCGAGGCGTATTATGGGGAGATATTCGAAAAACAATTAAAAAGACAGATTCTGGCGTGCTGGGCCACCCATTAGTGTCAGTTGTTTTTTATGTACCGCAGTCCAAGGCTGACGGGTTCGACTGCCCCGTCCCACACGAACTCTCAAGCCCTGATAACATAGAAATATTGCCGCTTATGAAGCCCATGCCTAGATCAATCGCCCCGGCTACAGAAGAGGACCTCGAATCGCTGGCAAAACTTGCATTTCCGGCGACTAGAATGGAGAAGAAGGCGGTTAAGAGTAAGATGACCGGCCGACGAGAGGGGATGTCAGGAATAGGCGGCGGCCCAACTGCTGCGAGGAAGGCTGTGCGCAGAGGAGTCACCAAGAAGGCCATGCGCAAGGGGGTACCAAAAAAGAAGGCAACAACAAAGCATTTGGTAAGAAAGACCGTAAAAGTGAAAGCGCTTAGAAGGGCCACAGCGAGAAAGACTTCCCGGCGCGCTGGGGCAAGGAGGGGCCACCGCTAATTCACATCGTGCGTCCCGATTCCCAGGACGCGCAGTGCTCGAAGGGGTCTCATAGCCGCTCATGGGGCGGCGCGAGCGAGACGACAGTGGACCGCAATTCAGAACGCGAGCGGCGCAAACTTCCGCTGCTGGGAGCGTTACGATTGCCATCCCGCCAGCCAAAACTTCCGCTTCCCGCCAAAGACGAAAATCAAACTGAGACGCCCCCCAAAGGCGGCCCCCTACCCCGCCCCTTCCAACAACCTTGCCGCCGCCGCGCGGGCTTCTTCGGTGATGGCGGCGCCCGACAGCATGCGGGCGATTTCCTCGCGGCGTTCGCCTTCGGCCAGCACGGCGACGCTGGTGGCGACGCGCTTCTCCTTGCCCGCCTTCACCGGCGCGCCCTTGCTGATGCGCAAATGCTGGCCGGCGCGCGCGGCGACCTGCGGCGCATGAGTGACGGCGAGCACCTGCGCGCGCTTGGCGAGCCGCGCCAGCCGCTGGCCGATGGCGTCGGCCACCGCGCCGCCGACGCCCGTGTCGATCTCGTCGAAAACCAGCGTCGGCGCCGAACCGCGATCGGCGAGCACGACCTTCAGCGCCAGCATGAAGCGCGCGAGTTCGCCGCCCGACGCGACCTTCGTCAAAGGCCCAGGGCGCGATCCCGGATTGGTCTGCACCCAGAATTCGACGCGGTCGATCCCCTCCGGGCCGCGCGCCTCCGGGTCGCTCGTCACCTGCGTCGAGAAATGCGCGCCTTCCAGCCTTAGCGGCTTCAATTCGGCGTCGACGAGCGCGTCGAGCCGCTTCGCCGCCGCCTTACGCGCGGCCGAGAGCGCCTGAGCCGCTGCGTCATAGGCCGCCCTCGCCTCGGCGAGCGCCCGGCCCAACGCCACGAGCCGCGCTTCGGAAGCGTCGAGCGCGGCGATGTCGTCTGCGAATTTTTCCGCGAGCTTCGCAAGGTCCGCGACAGCGACGCGATGTTTGCGCGCGGCGCCGCGCAGCGCGAAGAGCCGTTCCTCGACGCGCTCCAATTCCGCCGGATCGAATTTCGTTTCGCTCAGCGCCTGCTCCAGCGCCTGTTCGGCGAGGCTAAGGGCGTCGACCGCCTGCGCCAAAGCGCGCGCCGGCGGCTCTAAAAGCAGCGGCGCCTGGACGAGCCGGCGCTCGAGACGGCGCGCCGCCTGGGCGATCTCGACCGCGGGCGCGCCGTCGTTCGCAAAGGCGGCGAGCGCGTCGCTGATGTCGGCGGCGACTTTCTCGGCGCGCTGCATGAAGAGACGCCGCTCGGCGAGCGCCTCCTCCTCGCCTTGCTGCGGCGCGAGCTCGGAAAGCTCCGCATGGGCGTGGCGCAGGAAATCGGCGTCGGCGCGCGCTTTCGCGACGCGGGCCTCCTCTTCGGCAAGCGCGCGGCGCGCCTCCTGCCACGCGCCATAGCGCGCGCGCAGCTCATTCGCCTGCGCGGCAAGGCCGCCATGTGCGTCGACAAGCGCGCGATGCGCCGCCGGATCGACGAGCGCGCGTTCGTCATGCTGGCAATGGATTTCGACGAGTTCGCGGCCGATGGCGCGCAGCGCCTGCGCCGTCGCCGGCTGGTCGTTGACGAAGGCGCGGGTGCGGCCGTCAGCGGACTGCACGCGGCGCAAGACGAATTCGTCTTCGCTGGCGAGGCCGAATTCGCGCGCCGCGAGATGCGCAGGGTGGTCCGGCGCGAGCTCGAAGACCGCCGTCACCTGTCCCTGTTCGCAGCCGGCGCGCACGAGCGAGGCGTCGCCGCGGCCGCCAAGCGCCAGCACGAAGGCGTCGAGCAGGATCGACTTGCCGGCGCCCGTCTCGCCGGTGAGCGTCGTCAGCCCCGGCTCGAATTCGAGGTCGAGCGCGTCGATGAGCACAATGTCGCGAATGGAGAGGCGAACCAGCATGGCGTCTTTGCTCGATGATCCTTCGCTGGCGGAAAGGCGCGCCGGATTATAATTGCTGAGCGCCTTTTCAAAACGGAGATTTTCATGGCCGAGGTCGGCGTCAACGAGATTCGCGCGCTCCTGGGCGCCAAGCCGCGGCCGCAGGGCTGGGCGGCGCGGCGCGCCCGCATCGAGGAGGTCGGGGCGGTCTGGCCGGCCGCGCCCGATATTTCATTGGAGCAGGCGGCGTTGGACGGCGTCGCCGCCGAATGGTCGCTCGCGCCGGAGAGCGACCCCTCGCGCGCCATCCTCTTCTTTCACGGCGGCGGCTATTGCTCGGGCTCCATCCTCAGCCATCGCCGCATGGCGAGCGAGGCGGGACGCGCGGCGGGCGCACGCGCGCTCGCCGTCGCCTACCGGCTCGCGCCGGAGCATCCTTTTCCCGCGGCTTACGAAGACGCGCTGGCGGCGTGGCGCTTCTTGCGCGCTCAGGGCTATGCCGCGAACAAAATAGCGGTCGGCGGCGACAGCGCCGGCGGCGGCCTGACGCTCGCCCTGCTCATGCGCCTGCGCGACCTTCAGGAGGCGCTTCCCGCCTGCGCCTGGCTCGTATCGCCCTGGACGGACCTGACCCTGTCGGGCGAAACCCTCACGACCAAGGACGCCGCCGATCCGCTCCTGCACAGGCCCTATCTCGAAGAGCTGGCCCAGGCCTATGTTCCCGCTGGCGTCGACCGGAAGGACCCGCGCGTCTCGCCGCTTTTCGGCGCATTCGGCGGCCTGCCGCCGCTTCTTATTCAAGTAGGTTCGGAGGAAACCCTGCTCGCCGATTCGACAAGGCTCGCCGCGGCGGCTGGCGCGGCCGAAGTCTCCGTCACATTGGAGATTTGGCCGCGAATGATCCACGCATGGCACTTATGGAACGCGCGGCTGCCGGAAGCGCGACGCGCGCTCGCGCAGACGGGCGCGTTCGTTCAGGCGCGTTTCGCGGCAGATTAGGTCAGATCGCGTGCAGCGTCTTGCCGACCTTGGAGAGCCAGGAATCGGTGTATTCATGCGGCTGGAGTCCATCGGCCTGCAGCAGCGCATGCGCGTCCTTGTACCACTGCGAATCGGGGAAATTATGCCCCAGAATCGCGGCGGCCGTCTGCGCTTCATTGGTGACGCCCATGGCGAGATAGGCTTCGGTCAGACGATATAGCGCTTCTTCCGTGTGGCGCGTCTGCTGATATTTGCCGAGCACGTCGTGGAAGCGGTTGATCGCCGCCGGATAGTTTTTGCGCGTCAGATAGAAGCGCCCGACGTTCATCTCCTTGGCGGCGAGCTGGTCGCGCGTCACCTGCATCTTGTAGCGCGCGTCGTTCACATATTCCGACTTGGGGAATTTCTGGACGAGCTGCTGGAACACTTCCAGCGCCTTCTCGGCCGCCGACTGGTCGCGCATCACGTCCGGCACCTGATTATAGAAGGACATGCCGGCGAGATAATAAACATAGGGCGTGTCGGCCGAATTCGGATAAAGGCCGATGTAACGCTGCGCCGATTGCACCGCGTCGTCGTATTTGGGCTGCTGGAACTGCGCAAAGGTCGTCATCAGCAGGCCTTTGCGCGCCCAGTCCGACGAGGGGTACTGCTTCTCCAATTCGCCGAATTTCTTGGTCGCGCCCTCGAAATCCTTGGCCCGCAGCCGGGCGAGGCCCTGATTGTAGAGATCGTCCGCCGGAATGTCGGGCGTGATCTCGGTGGTATATTTTGAGCCGCCGCCGCCGAACAGGCCGAAGCCGCTGGTGATCTGATCCATGATATCGGCGCGCGCCGGCGCGCCCGCCATCAGCAGCGCCGCCGCGACAAAGGCCGACGAACGAATCGAACGTGCGATAACCGACATGTGCTGCCCCTTGCGCCACGCCTGACGATGGTCGCGCCAAGCCGCCTTTTGAAATCTCTTCGGTCGAGTCGCGCCGCCAGCGGCGGCCCCGGCCCTCTCGCGCCTGAAAGGCGCGGCGGCGCGCCAATTCGCCCGCTTTCGCGGGTCAATTAAAAAATAAGCCTTCTTCTGGCGAGATTATGGCGAGAGGCTGGGCGGGGGCCAATGGGCCCGTTCCGCCGCCACAAGCGAGGTATCAGCGACCAGCGCGCCAGCGTCGGCGGCGGCCTTGAGAAGGGCCAGATTGAGGCCATGGCCGCCGCGATAGGAGCGAAAGGCGCCGATCAGCGGCGCGCCGGCGAGCGCGAGGTCGCCGACGGCGTCGAGCATTTTGTGGCGCACGCATTCGTCCGGCGCGCGCAAGCCCAGCGGGTTCAGCACGCAATCGCCGTCGAAGACGATCGTATTGTCGAGGCCGGCGCCAAGCGCGAGCCCCTCGCGCCAGAGCCTTTCGGCGTCGCCCAGGAAGCCGAAACTGCGTGCGAAGGCAAGTTCGCGCCGAAACGACTCGGGCGTGAGATCGAGCGCGAGCCGCTGACGACCAGGACCGCCCGGAAAGGCGATCTCGACGTCGAGATGGAGACCCCGATCGGCGGGCCGCAGCTCCGCCCAGCCGGCGCCGTCCGCAACCCTGACAGGCTTCGTCACGCGCAACGCCCGACGCGGGACTGGAAGCGCGCGAACGCCGGCCTCGTCGATCGCCGCGACGAAATCGCGGGCGGAACCGTCGAGCGCCGGAACTTCGTCGCCATCGAGGAAGATCAGCGCATTATCGATCTCGAGCGCCGCAAGCGCCGCCATCAGATGTTCGACGGTGGAAACGGCGGCGCCCTCCGCCGAAAGCCGCGTGCGCAACCGCGTCGAATCGACGCGCGACCAGCGCGCCTCGATCTCCGCTCCCGCGATGCTGAAGACGACGCCCGAGTCGGCGCCGGCGGGCGCAAGGGTCAGGCAAACGCGACGATCGCCATGCACGCCGCGGCCGGCGAGCGAGACGCTGCGCGCGAGCGTGCGCTGCATGGCCCGCGCGTCGCGCGGCGACTCTCGGCGTTGATCGGGACGAATCGCGCAGCCCTCCCCTAAAAAGCCGGCGGCAAGATAGCAAAGGGCGCCGCGCCGGCTCCAGTAACGCTTTCCTACAGAATGTTACAAAAGCGGATCGCCGAAATGAAAAGGCCCGGCGGACCGCCGGGCCTCGTTCGTTAGTCTTGATCAGGATCAGTGATTGGCCTGGCGGCGCAGGAAGGCCGGGATTTCGAGATGGTCCTCCTCGACGGGGCGCGGCTGCTGGGGGCGGCGCGCATGCGGGTCGTGAGCCGCATGACCCGCATTATAGGGGTGCGGCGCCGGCTGGGCCGGACGCTTGCCATATTCGGCGTGCGTCGGCGACGGCTGCGGGCCGCCGGGCGGCGCGAGCGGCGGACGGGAGCCAGGATGCGGCTGCGGCGCGGCGGGCGCGCCCTGCAGCGCTTCTTCCTGCCGGCTCGCGCCGAAGGAGGCGAGACGCTCGAAGATCGACTTGCGGCGATCGGCGCCGGCGTCGCCGACGCGGGCCTGACGCAGCTGATCCTGGATCGGTTTCGGAAAATCCTCGATCTGCGGCATGCGCGGGGCGCGCGGCAATTCGGGCGCCGGCGGCACGTAAGGCGCGGTCGGCGCGTCGGCGACGACATGCGGCGCTTCGAACCTGGGCTCCGCATAGGTCTGGCGCGGGGGCGCCGGCTCCAGATAGACGCCATGCGCGGCGGCCTGCGCCCCGTCGTGGAAATAGGCCTGAGGCGTTTCGCGCTCCTCATGATAGACGGCGGCCGGCGCGCTCTCCACGACTGGCGCGGCCTGCTGCGCGCGGGCGTTCTGCAACTGGCTGCGCAGACGCTCCGCCGCCTCTTGCAGACGGGCTTCGCTCGTCGGATCGTCGGCGGTGATCGCCGCGAGATCGATGCCGGTTGCGACGACGGAAACGCGCACCACGCCTTCGAGCGAGGAATCGAAAGTCGCGCCGAGGATGATGTTGGCGTCCTCGTCGACTTCCTGACGGATGCGGCTTGCCGCCTCATCGACTTCATAGAGCGTGAGGTCGTGGCCGCCGGTGATGGAGATCAAGAGGCCGCGCGCGCCCTTCATCGACACTTCGTCGAGCAGCGGATTGGCGATCGCCGCTTCCGCCGCGAGATTGGCGCGGCGCTCGCCGGTCGCCTCGCCCGTGCCCATCATCGCCTTGCCCATGCCGCGCATGATCGAGCGCACGTCGGCGAAGTCGAGATTGATGAGGCCTTCCTTGACCATGAGGTCCGTGACCGAAGCGACGCCCGAATAGAGCACCTGGTCGGCCATGGCGAAGGCGTCGGCGAAGGTGGTCTTCTCGGTCGCGATGCGGAACAGATTCTGGTTGGGGATGACGATCAGCGTGTCGACGCATTTCTGCAGTTCGCCGATGCCTGAGTCGGCGATGCGCAGACGGCGCTGGCCCTCGAAATGGAAAGGCTTGGTCACGACGCCGACGGTGAGAATGCCCATCTCGCGCGCGATCTGCGCGATGACCGGCGCCGCGCCGGTGCCGGTGCCGCCGCCCATGCCGGCGGTGACGAAGCACATATGCGCGCCCGTCAGATGCTCGCGGATTTCTTCGCGCGCCTCTTCGGCGGCGGCGCGGCCGACTTCAGGCTGCGCGCCCGCGCCGAGCCCTTCCGTCACCTGCAGCCCCATCTGAATGATGCGCTCGGCCTGCGAGGACGCAAGCGCCTGCGCATCCGTGTTGGCGACGAGAAAGTCGACGCCGGACAGCCCGGAGGTGATCATATTATTGACGGCGTTGCAGCCGCCGCCGCCCACGCCGCAAACCATGATGCGGGGCTTCAATTCCCTCAATTCGGGAGCTTTGAGATTGATCGTCATCTGCCAGGCCTCTCACTATTCCCTTTAACGACTCGGCGCCCGTTGTCCTTCGCCCTTGGACGCCCGGTCGCCGAACGCGTCGTCCTTGGCAATTCTGTTCGACGCTCCCCCGCCCTCAGGGTCGGCGCCCGAATCAGGAGAATCGCTTTCCCCCGATGCTAGAAGCTTTCTCTTAACCATCTGCCTACGCGCGTCATGTAGCCGTCGGTTCCGGTCGCCGCGCGCTCGATCCGACGCGGTTCGAAATATTCGCGGCCAGCGACCTGGGGATAGACCAGCAGGCCGACGGCGGCGGCGAAAGCGGGGCTTCTCGCCGCTTCCGGCATGCCCCAGACGCCGATCGGACGGCCGACGCGGGCCTGTCCGCCAAGAATGCGCCGCGCCGCCTCCGCGACGCCGGTCAATTGACTCGCGCCGCCCGTCAGCACGACGCGCCGGCCCGGGCCGCTCGGATAGCCGGCCTTGGCCAGGCGATCGCGCAGGAATTCGAGCGTTTCCTCGACGCGCGGACGGATGATGCGCACGAGATGCGCTTTTGGCGCATGCGCCTTATGGTCGCCGCTGTCGCCGACGTGATCGAAGGAGAAGGTCTCGCGCTCGTCGGAGGGCGAGGCGATCGCCGAGCCGTGAAAGGTCTTCAGCCTTTCCGCATCGGCAAGACGCGCGTCCAAGCCGCGTGCGATGTCCATGGTGACGTGATTGCCGCCGAGCGCCACGGCGTCGAGATGGATCATCTCGCCTTTGGCGAAGACGGCGACCGAAGTCGAGCCGGCGCCCATGTCGACGAGCACGACGCCCATCTCCGCTTCGTCGGGCTCGAGCGTCGACAGGCCGGCCACATAAGGCGCGGCGGCGAGCGCCTCGACGCCGAGATGGCCGCGCTCGACCGCCAGCACGAGATTGCGCGCCGCCGCATAATCGCAAGTCGCGACATGGAGATCGACGCCAAGCTCCTCGCCGATCATATCCTTGGGCTCGCGAATGCCGGCGACGCCGTCGAGCGAAAAACCCGTCGGCAAGGAATGCACGGCGATCCGGCCGCGATGCAGATGATGCGCGGCGGAGGCCTCCAACACGCGATGAATATCGTGCTCGGCGACCTCGCGGCCGCCGATCGCGCGCGTCGCCTGGAAATGTTCGGAAGCGAGACGGCCGCCCGACGCCGTGACGATGACGCGGTCGATCTGCATGCCGGCCATACGTTCGGCCGCGTCGACGGTCTGGCGGATGGCGGCGTCCGCCGCGTCCATGTCGACGACGAGGCCATTCTTCACGCCGAGCGAACGCTGATGTCCGATGCCGACGACGCGGATGCGATGGGTCCGCCAGTCGCCGGGCGCGACGGCGCCGATGGGCGTGAGCCGCGCGATGAGGCAGGCGATTTTCGACGTGCCGATGTCCAGCGCGGCGAAAGTCGCCGCGCGGCGCGGCGACAGCGGCTTCATGCGGGGCGGAACGATATGCGAGGTCATGCTCTCACCACCACTTTTCTACCCGCCATGTTTCGACGATTTGCGGGGCGCGAGCTGCGCTTCGCGCGCCGCCGCCGCATCTTCCGTCAAGCGCAAGGCGACGCGATCGGGAATGCGCAAATCGATGAACATGAGATCTTTGTCGAGAATGCGCGCTTCCCGCTGCAGGCGCGCAAGCGTCTCCAGCGCGCCGGACGGATCGGTCTCCGGCAGCTTCACGGTCACGCCATTCGTCATCTCGAAGTTCCAGCGCCGGCCCGCGACGAGAACGCCAGCCTTGACCCGATGCGCGAGATCGCCCGCGACCTTCATCAACATCGCGAATTCGGGCAGGCGCTTCTGCGCGCCCTCGCCGACGACGAAAGGCAGGCCGAGATAGCGCTGGTCGCGCAATTCGTCGATGGGCACGCCGTCCTCGGAGACGACCGCTACGCGCCCGTCGCGCTGCCAGAGCGCGCTCGGCTGACGCTCCTCGATCGCGACGATGAGGCGATCGGGATAAAGCTTCATCACCCGCGCCGATTTGACGAGGGGAAGCGCCATCAGCCGGTCGCGCAACGCGGCGGCGTCGAGAAAGGGAAGCGAATTGCGCGGGCCGACGCCGGCGGCGTCGAGCAGTTCGCGCTCGGTCAGGCGCGACTGGCCGGTGATGGTGACGGCTGAAACCGGGAAGCCTGCCGCGCGCGCGGCGATGTCGTAAAGCTCGCCCTCATGCGCCACGAGATCGGCGTAGCCGCCATTCTCGACGAAGCCGCAGAGGCCGACGAGGCCGAAAAAGGCGAAGACGGCGACAGCGCCGACGCCCGGCCGCGCCAAGAACGCCATACGGGCCAAAAGGCGCGCGCCCCGCCCTTTTCGCGCCGGGGCGCGCGGGAGGGCGGGGTTAACGGCGGCGGCGCCGTAGGCCGGGGCCGGATGGGCATGGACGGAAGCGGAGACGGCAGCGACGGGGGCAAGCGAATGCGGAGCCGAAAACGACTCGATCAACGATCGCAGGACGCGTCTTCCACCATCCATTTGACAAGCTCGCCGAAAGAAAAACCTGCAAAAGCCGCCATTTCTGGCACGAGCGAGGTCTCGGTCATGCCCGGCTGGGTGTTGACTTCCAATACGACGAGCTCGCCCGTACCTCCGGGGCGGTCGTCGTATCGGAAGTCTGCGCGGCTCACGCCGCGACAGCCGAGAGCTCGATGAGCCTCGAGCGCCAAATGTTGAACCTCTTGGTAAATATTCTGTTTAAGATTCGCAGGAAGGACGTGTTTCGACCCGCCTTTGGCGTATTTCGCGTGATAGTCGTACCAGCCGCCGTCGGCCGCGACGATTTCGATCACGTCGAGCGCGCGATCGCCCATCACCGCGCAGGTCAGTTCCCGCCCATCGACGAATTGCTCGGCGAGCATCAGATCGCCATGCGCCCAGTCGGCGCGGGTGAGCTCCTGCGGCGGATGCTCCTGGTCCGCCTTGACGATGAAGACGCCAAAGGACGAGCCCTCCGAGACGGGCTTGAGCACATAGGGCGGCGCCAGCGCATGCGCCCTCGCGGCGTCCGCCCGATGCACGACCCGTCCCTTGGGCACCGGTACGCCGGCCGCGGCCATGACGACTTTCGCGACATCCTTCTTCATGGCGACGGAAGACGCGAGAACGCCGGAATGCGTATAGGGAATGCGCAAGAGCTCCAGCGCCCCCTGAATGCAGCCATCTTCGCCGAACTTGCCATGCAGCGCGTTGAAGGCGACGTCGGGCTTCAAGGCCGACAGGACTTGCGCCACGTCATGGCCGACGTCGACGCGCGAGACGCGAAAGCCCTGCTCTTCGAGCGCCTTGGCGCAAGCTTCCCCCGAGCGCAGCGAAATCTCGCGTTCGGCGGAAAGTCCGCCCATCAGCACGGCGACGTGTTTGGTCATACTCAGCCTGCTCTTTGACAGGGCTTAGCGCCCGATGAAGGACTTCACTACGTCAAAAACGATGGCGGCTTGTTCAGGCTTCAACCGGCCCGCGCGCCGGATAACGCGAGCAGGCTCGACATTGGTGATTTTCACCGGTCTGACGATTGAGCGCGAAGACAAGCCCGCCTGAGCGAGGTCGTCTATCTCAAGATCATTCGTGAAGCGCGAATGCAGCGCGCTGGTGATCATAACGACCCATATGTAGCCTTGCGATTGGACCTTGGCGTTGGACACGACGAGCGCCGGGCGTCGCTTCTCGGCGAATTGGTCGGAATATGGAAAAGGGACGACAATGATATCTCCCGGCGCGTAACGAATTTTGTCAGAGGTCGCCATAGGCGGCGTCATCTATCTCGCTCGACCACTCGCTGAATGTCGCGAAGGGGTCTTCGCCCTCGGCAGAAGAGCCTCGTTCAATGCGTACGCCGCCTTCATCAAAAACATAACGGAGCCTGTCGCCCGGCTTTATCTTTAGACGCTCACGCACTTCGCGCGGCAACACTGTCTGGCTCTTGACAGAGACTTTCGAGTAAACGGGTTTTTGCTTCGCCGACGCCAACGACAAGCCTCCATAATGGTCTTACCAACTTACAGCCTTACACGAATAGGCGCAAGGGTTTGTTTTTGTCACCCCAGCATCGATCAACGCTGTCATGTCACGCGACGCCTATTCTCCTGATTTCCCAATGCAGATCGACGCCGCTCGTCTCGCGCACGCGGCGGCGCACTTCTTCGCCGAGCGCCTCAATGTCGGCGGCGGTCGCCTTGCCGCGATTGATGAGGAAATTGCAGTGCATCTCGCTTACCTGCGCGTCGCCGACGACAAGGCCGCGGCAGCCCGCCGCGTCGATCAGCTCCCAGGCCCTGCGGCCTTCGGGATTCTTGAAAGTCGAGCCGCCGGTCTTCTCCTTGATCGGCTGCGAGGCTTCGCGCGCGGCGGTGATGCGCTCCATCTCGGCAAGAATCGTCGCGGGATCGCCCGGGCGCCCCTGATAGAGCGCCTGCGTGAAGATGACATCGTCGGGCGCCGAGCAATGACGATAGGAATAGCCGAGATCGGCGTTGGAAAAGACGCGGAGGGCGCCGGCGCGATCGACGCCGCGCGCTTCGATGAGCGCATCTTTCGTCTCGCCGCCATGGGCGCCGGCGTTCATGCGCAGCGCGCCGCCGATGGCGCCGGGAATGCCGCGATAGAAGGCGAGGCCGTCGATCCCCGCTTCCGCCGCGGCGCGCGCCGCCTTCACGTCGGGCACGGCGGCGCCGACGCGCAAACGATCGCCCTCATCGACGACGATCTCGCCGAAGCCTTTCGCCGACAGCCGCACGACGACGCCTGCGACGCCGCCGTCGCGCACGATGAGATTAGAGCCAAGCCCGACGACCGTGACCGGAATTTCTTGCGGCAAATGCGCGAGGAAATAGGCGAGGTCGGCTTCGTCGACCGGCATGAACAGGATTTGCGCCGGGCCGCCGACGCGAAACCAAGTGTAAGGCGCAAGCGGCTCGTTCGACGCGACGCGCCCGCGCAATTGCGGCATGGCGGCGGCGATGTCGGCGGAAATGTCTGGGAAAGTCATGTGCGGCTTTCGGCTTGATCGACGCTACGTCACAGCTCGGCGATTTGGACGACGCGCACGCCATGACTTGAACGGAAGCGGCGATCGTTGGTGACGAAGATATCGCATTGCGCGGCCAACGCCGTTCGAAAATGCACAGCGTCTATCAGTCTTAGGCCAAGATCGGCGCCCAGGCGCGCCGCACCAATGAGCGTTTCGAGGTCCACAGGCCGAATGTCAAAAGTCCCCTCCTCAAAGAACAGTCGATCGTAACCGTTTTCGAGCACCTGACTCTGACGTCTGAAAGCGCCGTAGAAGCATTCCGCAACGCAGATTTCACTGGTGACAAAGGTCGTGTTTTGTTCAATCAGGGCATACCAGAGGCTGGATATCTTCGAATAAAATTCCGGATTCGCCTCGATGAAATAGATGACCGAGTTTGCGTCGAAATAGGCCCGCCCGCCTTCGGCCGGAAGCGTCTCATTCGTCGCCACGGAATTCACGGATGCGCGCGTCGATCTCCTCAATGGATTGCGGTCCGACAAGCCGGTAGCCTATGCCCTCCAGCTCCTTCAGGCGACGAATGCGCTCTTTGGGCGAAGGCTGGGTTTCCTTCTGCACGATGCGCGGAAGAAACTGCTTTAGCGTTTCCTCCACGAGATAAGAACGCGAGCGGCGCGTGCGCCGCGCCGCCTCGTCGAGGATTTTGCGGGTTTCGCCAGAGAGGCGAACGGATGTCGGCGCGGGCGCGGCGGATTTCATGAGGCTCAGAAGTTTGACTACGATGTAGTGAACTGTACTCGCCGTCCCGCCGAAGTCAACATGGTGCGCCTATGGCTTGACGGACATGGAAGCTTGTCAACACCACTCGCATTTTGGCGTCTCACTCAAATGGCTTCCTGCCCCGCCGCCAATTGCTCCGGCAGCGCATAAGCCCATTGCGTGATATTGCCGGCGCCGAGGCACACGACATAATCGCCGGGCGCGACGATCTCTCGGATCATCGCCGGCAGCACTTCGGGCGACGGCAGCCCCATCGCGCGCCGATGGCCATGCGCCTTGATCGCGGAAACGAGCGCGTCGCGATCGACGCCGGCGATCGGCTGCTCGCCGGCGGGATAAACGTCGGCGATGATCACCACATCCGCGTCGTTGAAGCAGGTCGCGAAAGCGTCAAAGAGCGACTGCAGCCGCGTATAGCGATGCGGCTGCATCAGCGCCACGACCTTGCCCTTGGTCGAGGCGCGCGCCGCGCGCAGCACGGCGGCGATCTCGACGGGATGATGGCCATAGTCGTCGAAAATCTGCACGCCGTTCCATTCGCCGGTCTTGGTGAAGCGCCGCTTGACGCCGCCAAAGCCCGCGAGCGCCTTGCGGATCTGCTCCGGCGACAGGCCGAGCTGGTTCGCCACCGCGACCGCCGCCGTGGCGTTCAGCGCATTGTGATGGCCCGGCATCGGCAGCACGAGATTTTCAAGATAGATCGCCTGCGCGGTCTTGCGGTCGCGCAGCAGCACGTTGAATTTCGACACGCCGCCGGCGAGATCAACGTCGAGCAGCCGCACATCGGCCTGCGGATTTTCGCCATAGGTGATGACGCGGCGATCCTCGATGCGACCGACAAGCTCCTGCACCGTCGGGTGATCGAGACACATCACCGCGAAGCCGTAGAAGGGAATATTCTCGACGAAATTGCGGAAGGCTTCTTTGATGGCGTCGAATGTGTGGAAATGGTCGAGATGTTCGGGATCGATATTGGTGACGATGGCGACATCGGCCGGCAGTTTGAGAAAAGTGCCGTCGCTTTCGTCGGCCTCGACCACCATCCAGTCGCCGGCGCCAAGACGCGCATTGGTGCCATAAGCATTGATGATGCCGCCATTGATGACGGTCGGATCGAGGCCGCCGGCGTCGAGCAGCGTCGCGACGAGTGACGTCGTCGTCGTCTTGCCATGCGTGCCGGCGATGGCGACGCATTGCTTGAGGCGCATCAATTCCGCGAGCATTTCGGCGCGGCGCACCACCGGCAGGCGCTTCTCGCGCGCGGCGATAAGTTCGGGATTGTCGCGCTTGATCGCGGTCGAGACGACGACGACCGCCGCTTCGCCGAGATTCTTCGCGTCATGGCCGACGCTGACCGTCGCGCCCTTTTCGATGAGGCGCTTGACATTGGCGTTTTCGGCGGCGTCCGATCCCTGTACCTTGTAGCCGAGATTGAGCAGCACTTCGGCGATGCCGGACATGCCGATGCCGCCGATGCCGACAAAATGAATGGGGCCGAGTTCGCGCGGCAGTTTCATCCGTTACTCCGTTTCGCGGCGCCTTCTCGCGCCACGTCTATGATCAGATCGGCGAGACGTTCGGCGGCGTCCGCGACGCCGACGCGTTTCGCGGCCTCCGCGCGCAGGGCGAGCTCAGCCGGCGCATTTATGAGTTCCGTAAGGCGTCGCGTCAAAAATTCCGGCGTGAAATCGCTCTGGCGCACCGTCTCGGCGCCGCCAGCCTGTTCGAGAAAGGCGGCGTTCGCCGCCTGATCTTGATCGAGCGAATGCGGCAGGGGCACGAGCATCGCCGGACGGCCGATGACCGCCAGCTCCGAGACGGTCGAGGCGCCGGCGCGCGCAATCACATAATGCGCCGCGGCGATGCGCGCGGGAAGATCGGTGAAAAAGGGCGCGATCTCCGCGTTCGCCCCCGCGCCCGAATAGATCGCCTCGACGCGAGCGATGTCCTCCGGCCGGGTCTGCTGCACGACGCGCACGCGCGGGCGAAGATCCTCGGGCAGCGCCGCGAGCGCCTCGGGAACGATGTCGGCCATCACCCGCGCGCCCTGCGAGCCGCCGGTGACGAGAAGCCGAAAGACGCCATGGTCGAAACCCGGATAAGGCGTCTGCGCCGCCGCCAGCACATTGGGGCGCACCGGATTGCCGGTGACGACGACCTTGCCCTTAAGAGGGGGCGGAACGGAAAGCGTCGGCAGGCCGGCGGCAATCCGGTCGACGCGCCCCGCGAGAAAGCGGTTGGCCTTGCCCATGACGCCATTCGCCTCATGCAGGGCGCTCGGCAGGCCGAGATAAGCGGCGGCGAGCAGCGGCGGCACCGTCGGATAGCCGCCAAAGCCGATCACCGCGGCGGGCTTGATCCGACGCAGCAGCGCGACCGCCTGCGCGACGCCCATCGCGAGGCGCGCGACGGCGACCGCCTTGGCGATGAGCGAGCCGCCGCGCGGCGTCGCCGCCGGAATGGCATGCAACGCCCGCGCCGGAAAGGCGCCGCCATAGCGCAGCGCGCGCTCGTCAGTGACGAGCTCGACCGCAAGTCCGCGCGCGTCAAGCGCATGCGCGAGCGCCTCGGCGGGAAAGAGATGGCCGCCGGTGCCGCCGGCGGCGAGAAGAATGGGGGATGAGATCATCTTTGGCGTTCTATCGCGCCGCCGCGGGCGCGCCGCTCGCCGCAATCTCGGTCAGCACCCGCGTGCGGGGGCGCTTGCGCGTGACGGCGAGCAGGAAACCCATGCCGAGCGAGAGCGAAATCAGCGACGAGCCGCCATAGGAGACGAAAGGCAGCGTCATGCCCTTCGCCGGCATGAGATGCACATTCACCGCCATGTTGATGAGGCTCTGCAAGCCAAAGAGCATGATGAGGCCCGCCGTCGCGAAACGGCAGAAGGGGTCGTCGTTGCGCGCCGCCGAGAACAGCCCGCGCACGACGACGAAGGCGAAGACGGAAGCGAGCGCGATGCAGACGATAATGCCGAATTCTTCCCCGATGACCGCGAAGATGAAGTCCGTATGCGAGTCGGGCAAGATGCGCTTCACCACGCCCTCGCCCGGACCCTTGCCGAACCAGGAGCCGGCGATGAAGCTCTCGAGCGCCGTCTCGGACTGGAAATTCGTGGGCACGCCGGCGATGGGCGGCGGCGGCTCGAGAAAGGACTCGATGCGCGCATGGACATGCGGCACGAATTTATAGGCAAGGAGCGCCGACGCGCCGCCGACCCCGCCAAGCCCGACGACCCAGATCCAATGCAGTCCCGCCATGAAGAACAGCGCCGCCCAGACGATGGAGATCAGCATGGTCTGGCCGAAGTCCGGCTGCAGGATCAGAGGCCCGATCGTGAGCGGCAACAGCAGCAGGGCGATGAGGTTGCCGGGCACGTCCTTGCGCCGCGCGCCCTCCGAAAAGGCCCAGGCGACGAGAACGACGAAGGCGGGCTTCAGGAATTCCGACGGCTGTATGCCGAAAATCCAGCGCTTCGCGCCCTTCACTTCCTGTCCGTAGAAAATCGTCGCGACGACGAGCGCGAGCGAAATGGCGAAGATGACGAGCGCCAAACGTCGCACATGCCGCGGCGACAGAAAGGATGTCGCAATCATCGCCGCGAGCGCCGGCAAGAGATAAAGCACCTGCCGGTTGACGAAATGGAAGGTCGGCAGATGCAGCCGCTCCGCGACCGGCGGACTGCCTGCCATGGCGAACACGAGCCCGGCGACGATCAGCAAAGCGAGGCTGGCGAGCAGCCAGCGGTCCACCGTCCAGGCCCAATCCGAGAATGGGGTTCGCTGCGCGCGCGAGATCATGTCGATCCTCCTCTTCGAGCCGCGATGACGGCGGGAAGTCCGTGAACGAGGCCGCGGAACGCATCGCCGCGCGTCTCAAAATTCTTGAATTGATCGTAAGAGGCGCAGGCGGGCGACAACAGCACGACCGGCTCGTCCGCGTCCGACGCCAGCGCGTCGAGCGCCGCGCGCGTCGTCGCGACGTCGAGCGTTTCGCAATGCTCATAGGGCAGCGCGCCATCGAGCGTCTTGGCGAAATCAGCGCTCGCCTCGCCGATGAGATAGGCCTTGCGGATGCGCGCGAAATGCGGACGCAGGGGCTCGATCCCGCCCTCTTTCGAGCGCCCGCCGATGATCCAATAGATGTCGGCAAAGCTTTTCAGCGCCTTCTCCGCGGCGTCGGCGTTGGTCGCCTTGGAGTCATTGATGAAGAGCGCGCGCTCGATGCGGCCGACCTCCTCCATGCGATGCGGCAGGCCAGGATAGCTCGTCAAGCCGCGCGCGATTTCTTCGTCGTCCAATCCGCATTCCCAGGCGGCGGCGGCGGCGAAGGCGGCGTTTTGCGCATTATGCGCGCCGCGAAGCGCGCGCGCGCCTTCGAACGAGGCGACCTGCTCGGCTTCCTCCGGCGGATGGCCCTCTTCGCGGAAATAAATGCTTTTCTCCTCGACATAGAAGCCCCAGTCGAGCGCCCGCGTCGCCGAGACGGGGACGACGCGCTTGTCCGGCTCGTCACGGGCCGCAAGCCGCGCGCCGATGGCGTGACAATAAGCGTCGTCGACGCCGACAAGCGCGACTTCCGAAGCGGCGACGAGCCGCTCCTTGATCGCGGCGTAATTCTCGATCGTCCCGTGGCGATCGATATGATCGGGCGTGATGTTGATGAGCACGCCGATCGTCGGCGCGAGCGACGGCGCGAGGTCGATCTGAAAGGACGAGCATTCGATGACATGGATGCGCTCGTCCGACGGCGGCTCGAGATCGAGGATCGGCACGCCGATATTCCCGCCCAATTGCACGTCGCGCCCCGCCTCGCGCAGAATATGCGCGATCAGCGCCGTCGTCGTGGATTTGCCGTTGGTGCCGGTGATGGCGATGAAGGGCGCGCCCCCGGCGCGCGCCTCGCGCTCGCGGCAGAAGAGTTCGATGTCGCCGATGATTTCGACGCCCGCCGCCTGCGCCGCCAGCACGGTCCAATGGGGTTCGGGATGCGTCAGCGGCACCCCGGGCGACAGGATAAGCGCGTCAAAGCCGCGCCAGTCGGCGCCGCGGAGGTCATCGAGCGCCACGCCTTCGGCGACCGCCTTCAGCCGGCCGGCTTCGCTATCGTCCCAGGCGGCGACCCGCGCGCCGCCGGCGATGAGCGCGCGCGCGGTCGAAAGGCCGGAACCGCCCAGGCCGAAAAGCGCGACGCGCTTGTCCTTGAAAGTTTCGATGGGCGTCATCGTCACCTCAGCTTCAAGGTGGCGAGGCCCATGAGGGCCAGCACGAAGGCGATGATCCAGAAGCGGATGACGATCTGCGGCTCCTTCCAGCCCTTCTGCTCGAAGTGATGATGGATCGGCGCCATGAGAAAGATGCGCTTGCCCGTCAGCTTGAAATAGCCGACCTGGATGATGACCGAGGCGCCTTCGATCACGAAGAGCCCGCCGACGATCACGAGCACGAATTCCTGCTTCACCGCGACGGCGACGGCGCCCACAAGCCCGCCGAGCGCGAGCGAGCCCGTATCGCCCATGAAAATCTGCGCGGGCGGCGCATTGAACCACAGGAAGCCGAGCCCCGCGCCGATGAAGGCAGAGCAGACGATGGTGAGTTCGCCGACGCCAGCGACGTAATTGACGCCGAGATAATTGGAGAAGATCGAATTGCCGACGAGATAGGCGAAGATCGCGAAGGCGCCGGCGGCGATCATCGACGGCACGATGGCGAGGCCGTCGAGACCGTCCGTCAGATTGACGCAATTGCCGGCGGCGACGATGACGAAGGCGCCAAAGGCGATGAAAAGGGGACCGAGCGTCGCGACATAGCCCTTCACCATCGGAATGGCGAGCTTGGTCATGTTCTCGCCGCCCGTCTGCATCAGCAGATAGCAGGCGACGCCAGCGATCAAAAATTCCAGCGCGAGGCGCGCCTTGCCGGAGAAGCCGGCATGGGTCTGTTTCGTCACCTTGAGATAATCGTCGTAAAAGCCGATGAAGCCGAAGCTGACCGTGACGAAAAGCACGATCCACACATAGGCGTTGCGCAAATTCGCCCAAAGCAGCGTCGCCGCGACGAGGCCCGAGAGGATCATCAATCCCCCCATCGTCGGCGTGCCCTTTTTTGTCACGAGATGGGACGCCGGCCCATCCTCGCGGATCGGCTGGCCCTTGCCCTGTTTGAGGCGCAGCGCCGCGATGACTCCGGGGCCGAAGAAGAAGACGAAGAACAGCGCCGTCGCCGCCGCCATGGCGGCGCGAAAGGTGATGTAGCGAAAGATATTGAGCGGACTGTAGAGATGGGACAGGTCCGCGAGCAGAGTGAACATCGTTTCTTCCTTAGCGCGCCGGCTCGGAGACGGAGGCGTTTCTCAGCGCCGCGACGATTTTCGACATGCGCGAACCGTTGGAGCCTTTCACCATCACGACATCGCCCGGGCGGACGGCGGCGAGAACGGCCTCTTCGAGTTCGAGCGGCGTCGCGCGATGCGCGCCGCGCATGGCGTCGGGCGCCGCAAAGCTCAGCCGCGACATCAGCGGCCCGCAGGTGAATAGCAGATCGACATTGGCGGCGCTAAGGGCCTCCGCGAGGCCCGCATGGAGTTCGGCGGCTTGCGGCCCGAGCTCCAGCATGTCGCCGAGAATGGCGATACGCCGTCCGCCCGCGCCGGGCTTCGCCGCGCCCAGCGCGTCCAGGGCCGCGCGCATCGAGGTCGGATTGGCGTTGTAGCTCTCGTCGATCAGCGTGAAGGCGCCATCCGGCGTCATAATCCTCTCGCGCTGGCCGCGGCCCGTGGGCGGCGCAAAATCGGCGAAGGCCGCCGCCGCCTCTTCGAGGTCAACGTCGAAAACGGCGCCGACGAGCAGCGCCGCGAGCGCGTTCAGCGCGACATGCTTGCCATGCGCGCCGATGCCGAAGCGCAACCGCCTGCCGAGAACCTCCGCTTCGACGACGGCGCCTTCGGTGACGGCTTCATAGGTGACGAGCCGCGCCTGGGCGCCTTCCGTCTCCCCGAAGCTCAGAATATGGCCGGCTGTCGGGGCGGCGGCCTCGGCGAGGCGGTCGAAAAAGCCGTCGTCGCGATTGATGATGGCGACGCCGCCGTCGAGACCCGAAAAAATCTCCGCCTTGGCGTCGGCGATCGCGTCGAGCGAAGCGAAATATTCGAGATGCACCGGCGCGATGCGCGTCACCACCGCCACATGCGGGCGCACCTGCGCGACGAGCCCGGCGATTTCGCCGGCGTGATTCATGCCGAGTTCGAACACGCCGTAACGGGCGGTCGCCGACATGCGGGCAAGCGTCAGCGGCACGCCCCAATGATTATTATAGGAGGCGGTGGAGGCGTGCGTCTCGCCAAAGCGCGACAGCATGAGCCGGGTCATCTCCTTGGTGGAGGTCTTGCCGACGGAGCCGGTGATGGCGGCGATGAAGGCGCCGCTGCGCTCGCGCGCGCGCTGGCCGAGCCATTCCAGCGACTGCTGCACGTCTTTCACGACGAAGAGCGGCCCCGCCCCGGCCAGCGTGGCGGCATGGGCTTCGTCGATCACCGCCGCGGCCGCGCCCTTCTCGAAAGCCGTGCGGACAAAATCATGCCCGTCGCGGGTTTCGCCCTTGATCGCGACGAAGAGATCGCCGGGCTGCAGCGTGCGGGTGTCGATCGAAACGCCGAAAGCCTCGCGCGCAAGGCCGCCGCTCGCGCGCGCGCGCAGCGCGCCGATCAGCGCCAGTCCCGACCACAGGGGTTTCCCCATCATGGATTCTGCTCCCCGAGCGCCTCTGCGATCGCCTCGTGATCGGAGAAAGGCAAGACCCGGTCGCCCACGATCTGGCCGGTTTCATGGCCTTTGCCGGCGACGACGAGCGCATCGCCGGCCTGAAGGCGGCGAATGGCGGCGGCGATGGCCTCGCGCCGGTCGCCAATCTCGACGATTTCCGCCGGTCCGCCGCGCGCGCCCGCTAAGATCGCGGCGCGGATCGCGGCCGCCTCCTCGCTGCGCGGATTATCGTCCGTGACGATGGCGAGATCGGCGCCGCGCGCGGCGATCTCGCCCATCAGCGGGCGTTTGCCCTTGTCGCGGTCGCCGCCGCAGCCGAAGACGACGATCAGACGATTTTTGGTGAGCGGCCGCAGCGTCGCGAGGGCCTTCTCGAGCGCGTCGGGCTTATGCGCGTAATCGACGAAAACCGGCGCGCCATGACGGCTGCCGACGCGTTCGAGCCGCCCCGGCGCGCCCTTGAGATCGTTGAGCGCGGCGAAGACGCGCACGGAATCGTCGCCACTCGCGATGGCGAGGCCGGCGGCGACAAGCGCATTGGAGACCTGAAAGGCGCCGGCGAGCGGCAGTTCGACCGCATAGTCGGCGCCGGCGCAGCGCAAGCGCAACGAGGTGGCGAAGGCCTGCGGCGCCGCCGACAGCAATGCGATCGCCTCTCCCTTGGCGCCGACCGTAAAGACGTTCAGGCCCCGCGCGCGGCAAATCTCGATGACGCGCGGCGCGGCGTCGCTGTCGGCGTCGACGACCGCGGTCTGGCCCGGATGCAGCAGCGTATCGAAGAGCCGCATCTTCGCCGCGAAATATTCTTCCATATCGGCGTGATGATCGAGATGGTCGCGCGAGAAATTGGTGAAGGCGGCGACGTCGATGCGCATGCCGTCGAGCCGGCGCTGGTCGATGCCGAGCGAAGAGGCTTCGATCGCGAGATGCGTCACCCCCCGGCCCGTCAATTCGTCGAGCGTCCTATGCAATTCGACGGGTCCGGGCGTCGTCAGCGCGCCATAATGCGCGCCGCGGCTGTCGACGAGGCCCACCGTCCCGAGCGAAGCCGCGTCATGGCCGAGCGCCGCCCATATCTGCCGGAGAAAAGCGACGATGGAGGTCTTGCCGCTCGTGCCCGTCACCGCCGCGATCATTTGCGGCTGGCGCGGAAAAAAGCGCGCAGCGGCGAGCGCCAAAGCGCGGCGCGCGTCGGAAACGACGATGAGCGGCAGCGGCGAGTCGGCCTTGCGCTGCGCGACGACGACGCGCGCGCCGCGCGCCGCCGCGTCCGCGACGAAATTCAATCCGTCGCCGGCATGGCCGGGAATGGCGAAGAAAGCGAAACCCTCGCGCGCCATGCGGCTGTCGGCCGTCAGGCCGGCGACCGAAAGCCCGCGCAAGGCGGGCTCGAGGTCAGGCGTCGCAAGCAGCTCCGAAAGCAGCATCAATGTCCTCCGCCGCGCGCCGCGGGAATGTTCGCATAGCCGTAACCCAGTTTCGCGAGGAGGGGAAAAGGCTGATGCGGCGGCTCGAAACGCGGCGCAAGGCCGAGGATCGGACCGACTCGCTCGATGATCTCGCCGGTCACCTGGCCGGAGTTATACGCCGCCGTGGCGTATCCGCCGGTTTCGGGCAGGCCCTGCGGCTCGTCCATGATGGTGAGGAAAAGATACTTCGGCTGGTCCGCGGGCGCCACGGCCATGAAGGTGGTGAAAAGCCTGTTCTTCGAATAATGGCCGCCGACGACCTTCTCCGCGGTGCCGGTCTTGCCGCCGACGAAATAGCCGTTGATATTGACCTTTCGCGCCGTGCCGATTTCCGCGTTGAGGCGCATCAGATAGCGCATCGCTTCGCTCGTTTCCGGCTTCACGACGCGCTCGGCGCTCTCCTTGGCCTCCTCCTCACTGCGCTTGATGAAGGTCGGCGTGATGAGATAGCCGCCATTCATCAGCGCGCCGACCGCCATCATCGCCTGCAGCGGCGCCACCGCGAGGCCATGGCCGAAGGCAATGGTCATGGTGTTCAACTCGCCCCAGCTCTTCGGCACGATGGGCTCGGCGCTTTCGGGCAGCTCCGTGCGCATGCGCGTCAGCTGGCCCATCTTGCGCAAAAAGGCTTTGTGCTTTTCGACGCCCTGCCCCATCGCCATGCGCGCGACGCCGACATTCGACGAATAGGTGAAGACTTCCGGCACGCTGAGCGCGCGGTTTTGCGCATGATAGTCGTGAATCTTGAAACGGCCGAAGGAGAGCGAGCCGCGCGCGTCGAGCCGCGAATTGAGATTGATCTTGCCGGAGTCGAGCGCCATGGCGACGGTCAGCGCCTTGAAGGTCGAGCCCATCTCATAGACGCCGACGCTCATACGGTTAATGTGAATGGGATCGAGCGCTTCGGTCGGCTTGTTGGGATCGTAATCGGGCAGCGAGGCGAGCGCGATCACTTCTCCGGTGTTGACGTCAAGGATCGCCGCGGCGCCGGCCTTGGCCTTGAAGTGGACGACGCCCTTCTCCAATTCGTCGCGCAGCGCATGGGTGGCGCGAAGGTCGAGCGAAAGCGAGATGGGCTTGAGATCGTCAGGGGTGACGCCGAAGCCCGCGCCATGGAGATCGGCGAGGCCTTGCCCGTCGACATATTTCTCGATTCCGGCGATGCCCTGATTGTCGATATTGGCGAAGCCGAGCACATGCGCGCCGATCGGCCCATTGGGATAGACCCGCTTGTTTTCGGCGATCAGGCCGACGCCCGGCAGGCCGAGGTGAAACACCTCGTCCCTCTGATGCGGCGTCACTTCGCGCTTCACCCAGACGAAGCCTTTCTTCGTGCCGAGGCGCTCGCGCAGATCGCGCGCGTCGAGATCGGGCAGAACGGCGGTCAGAAGCTCCGTCGCCTCGTCCTTATCGATAATGCGGCGCGGCTCGGCGAAGACCGACATCACTTTCACGTCGCTCGCCAGCACTTCGCCATTGCGATCGAGAATGTCGGGGCGCGAAGCGGCGACCGCCTCGGCCGCCGCGCGCCGCGTCGTCGTCGCCTCGGGCTTCAAGCCAAGATAGACGAGCTTAATGGCGACGACGCCATAAAGCGCGAGAAAGCCGAGAGCGGCGAGGCGCATGCGCGCGCCGCTCAAAGCGAGGCTCGTCGAAAAGGCGGCCCGGATCAAGGCGCGCAGGCCGCCCTTGCGCGGCGGCGTCGATGGCGTGTTGGGCGTCGTCTGCGTCATGGCTTGTGTCGCTCTTGGGCTTGCCCCTGCGCTTTGGGCGTCGTCGTGGGCGCGCTTGCGGCGGCGGGCGGCGTCGCCGCCATGCTGAGGCCCAGCGCGTCGAGTTTCTGGCCGATGGAATCGATGCGCGGCGACCTGTCGGGCAATGACTGCGCCGAAACGATCTGCGTCAATTCAAGCGGCTTCAAATCCGGCAGATAGACGTCGGCGAGCTGCTGCAGCCGCTCCGGCCGCGTGAGGAAGGCCCATTCGGCGCGCAACACGGCGATGGCGTCGCGCTCCGCCTTGATCTCGATCTTCGTCTTGACGATCTGCTCGGCGCGAAAGCTCGTCTGATATTTGATCGAATAGACGTAAACCGCCGAGCCGATCAAAATCAGGATCGCGACAATGTTGAGAAGCCGCAGCATCTATAGGTTCCCCTTGTCGCGAATAGGCAGGCGCGCAAGACGCGTCAGTCTTGCGCCGAGCGGATGCGCCGCCGCGCCCGTGCGCCTCGCGCAGCGCAGCTTCGCGGAGCGAGCGCGCGGATTTGAGGCGATCTCTTGCGCGCTCGGCGCCACGGGCTGACGGCCCTCGCAGATAAAGCTTGGCGCCGGCGGCGCGGATTCGCCCGGCAGGCGGCGTGAGCCGGTCTCGCCGCGCCCGGCGCGTTCGGCGAGGAACTGCTTGACGATGCGGTCTTCGAGCGAGTGAAAGGTCACGACGACGAGGCGCCCGCCTTCGCCAAGAACGCGCTCGGCGCCGATCAGCCCGTCGAGCAATTCGCCAAGCTCGTCATTGACGGCGATGCGCAGCGCCTGGAAGCTCTTGGTCGCGGGATGAATGTCAATTGCGCGGTTGGGCGCGACGCGGGCGATCATTTCGGCGAGCGCTCTTGTCGTTGTGAACGGCGCCGTCTCGCGGTCGTGAACGATGGCGCGAGCGATGCGCCGCGCGGCGCGCTCCTCGCCGTAAAAATAGAGAATGTCGGCGAGCGTCTCCTCATCCGCCTCATTGACGATGTCGGCCGCGCTCGCGCCGCGCCCCTCCATGCGCATGTCGAGCGGGCCTTCGGCGCGAAAGGAAAAGCCGCGCGACGCTTCGTCGAACTGCATCGACGAGACGCCAATGTCGAAGACGACCCCGTCGAGCGGCGCGAAGCCCTGCGCGCGCGCCTCCTCTTCAAGCTGCGAAAAACGCGCCTCGACGAGCGTCAGCCGTCCGCGCATCTCATCGACCAGAGCATAGCCGTCGCGTATGGCGTTGGGATCGCGGTCGAGGGCGAGGACGCGTGTGTCGGCGTGGGCGAGAATGGCGCGCGTATAGCCGCCGGCGCCGAAGGTCGCGTCGAGATAGCGCCCGCCGGCGTGGGGACGCAGCGCCCCGATCGCCTCGGCGAGCAGGACGGGCGTGTGACGCGCCGCGCCAGGAGCTACGGAAGCAGGATCATGGCCGCGCCGCCCCATTCCCTCTCTCCTTGCGTTGCGCATCTGCGCGCCGCGCCCCGGCGTCGCCCTGATTCGGGACGGCCGCGCCGGAAATAGGGCGCGCCGGGGGGCGGCGGACGGTCTTGCCGTCTCGACTCGTCTCTGCGGCGTCAGGTGGCGGGCCATTGGATTTCAAAGGGTCGGCGAAGCGGCGGCATGCTGAAGCGCCAAATGGCGCCAGACCGCATTAGGCTTTGTTAGTGTTAAGGGAGGGTTTATGGGCGCCGATCCATATCCACGGGCGGCCGCCGCCGGCCATAGTCGAAAAGTCGCCAGCCGGCCTGTAAGCCGGGTTCTGTATGGCCCCTTGCGGGACGTGACGGCCATTCCTCTGGGACGGTCGTCGCCGACCGCCTCTGGCGACCAACCCGGGCGACCGCCCGGAGACGGGCTTGGAGACCGGCCTTGCGGCCGATTTCCGCGTCGCCCCTATTCGGTCTTGCTCCCGGCGGGGCTTGCCGTGCCCTCATCGTTGCCGCTGAGGCGGTGCGCTCTTACCGCACCCTTTCACCCTTACCGCTTGCGCGGCGGTTTGCTTTCTGTGGCGCTATCCCTGGGGTCGCCCCCGCCGGACCTTATCCGGCGCCGTGTCTCCGTGGAGCCCGGACTTTCCTCTGCATGACGCAGCGGCCGTCCAGCCGACTGGCGTCTTAGGGGATAGGCGCGCATGAGCCGCAATGCAAGGGCGGCGTCGAAGGGCGGAACGCTGGTAGCCTTGACGGGCGCACGCCCTTCGTCAGACTACTGAAGCCTCGCATGCCAAACGATTGCGTATATTTTGGCGATAGAAGCAGGGGTTGAACCAGCGGTATGCGGTGTTAATAGCTATGATCCGTCAGATTCCATTGCCATTGTAAACTTGGAGATTAGAGTATGGCTACTAGTGAGCCTACCGAAGACAAATCGGCCTCAAATCTTGATAATGAAATGGTTCGGTGGACGCGAGCCGTCGCTATTTTTACTGGATGCCTTGTCATAGCTTCCGTAATCAGTGATTGGTTTATATATCAACAATGGAGCGTAGCAAATCAAACGCAGGCAGACAATAGAGAACAGTTACGGGCATTGGTATCTCAAATTCCTGGAAACGAAATTATCATTAAAGAGAAGGATGGAACTCCGACTTCTTATGTATTCGTTAACAAATTTCAAAACCACGGAGGGACTCGAACCTCCCGCTTTATCGCGTGGGCTTCAATTCGATTTTTTCAAGGAGGAATTCCAAATAGTAACGATTTTTCAAAGCCGTACAACAAAGTCCCCCTACAAAACTCAGTTATTAGCCCCAATAGTTCGTCCGAACTTGCAGGAATTGCAGTCAAACAGGAAGATGTTATCCGAGCGCTAAACAAAGAAGGCGAAATTATAATGTGGGGCCACGCGGAATACGCAGATATATTTCATCCTGAAATCACACACCACATTAACTTTTGCACGCTCTTGAATCCTACCAACGCTACCACCGATAACACAATTGTTTTGCAACCAAGTCCATACAGCTCAGAATGCAATAATAGCGATTAGATTCGCAGCCATTCAAGCGGTGCTGCGACAACTGTTACGTTTGGACTCTGCCGGACACCTGCAGCACGTGCAAGGCAAGATTGCGCCGCAAGGCTTGTGAATATTTGGCACGGGCGCGGCGCTTCCGGGCCGCCGCCATTTGCTTTAAGCCCGCCGCATGTGCGCGGCGCGAGACGACGGAAGCGAGGCAGGGGCCCAGATCGTCGAGGTCTTGGCGCCCGTCGCCGTCGATGCGGCTTATTCCTATCTCGCGCCCCCGGCGATGCGGCTTCAGCCCGGCGACAGCGTCATCGCGCCGCTCGGCAAGCGCGAGGCTTACGGCGTCGTCTGGTCCGTCGAACCCGCCCCCGGCCCCCGCGGCAATCTCAAGTCGATCTCCCAGCGGCTCGACCGGCCGCCGCTCGCGGAGAAATTGCGCAACTTCATCGATTGGCTCGCGCGCTACACGCTGACGCCGCGCGGCATGGCGCTGCGGCTCGCGACGCGCGCGGCCGAGGACGCGGGGCCGGAGACGGCGCGCACGCTCTATCGCGCGACGGGCAAGCCGCCCGCGCGCCCCACCCCTACCCGCGCGCGCATGCTGGAGGCGGCGGAGGGCGGCGTCGCATATCCTAAAAAAGCGCTCGCCGAAGCCGCCGCCTGCTCGACGGGAGTCATCGACGCGCTCGTCGACGAAGGGGCGCTCGAGACCGTCTCGGCGCCCCCCGAGCCCGTCCAGCGCCCGCTCGACCCCTGTTTCGCGACGCCGGCGCTGGAAGCGGCGCAGCAGGCCGCGGCCGACGCGCTGGCTGAAGCGCTCGCCTCGCGCGCCTTCAAGCCATTCCTTCTTGAAGGCGTCACCGGCTCCGGCAAGACGGAGGTCTATTTCGAGGCGATCGCGCGCGCGCTGCAGGCGGGGGGACAGGCGCTCGTCCTGATGCCGGAGATCGCGCTGACGACGCAGTTTCTCGAACGTTTCGCGGCGCGCTTCGGGGAAAAGCCGGCCGAATGGCATTCCGGCGTCACCGCGCGCAAGCGCGCGCGCATCTGGCGCGGCTGCGCGACGGGCGACGCGCGCGTCGTCGTCGGGGCCCGTTCGGCGCTGTTTCTGCCTTTTCGCGACTTGCGCCTCATCGTCGTCGATGAAGAGCATGACGGCGCCTACAAGCAGGACGACGGCGTGAGCTATCACGCGCGCGATATGGCGGTCGCGCGCGCGCGTTTCGAGGAAGCGACGATCGTGCTCGCCTCGGCGACCCCCTCGATCGAATCGCGGGTGAACGCCATGCGCGGGCGCTATAAGCATTTGCGGCTCGATTCGCGCGCGCGCGCCCGGCTGATGCCAACGCTGGAGGCGATCGACATGCGCGCGGAAGGCCCGCCGCGCGGTAGATGGATCGCGCCGCGGCTCGCCCTCGCGATCGGGGAGGCCATCGCGCGCCAGGAACAGGCGCTGCTCTTTCTCAATCGCCGCGGCTATGCGCCGCTCACGCTCTGCCGGGTCTGCGGCCATCGCTTCCGCTGCGAGAATTGCGACGCCTGGCTCGTCGAGCATCGCTTTCGCCGCGCGCTGATGTGCCATCATTGCGGCCATGTCGAGCGCCGCCCCGACGTCTGCCCCGAATGCGGCGCCGAGGACGCGCTCGCCGCCTGCGGGCCCGGCGTGGAGCGTCTCGCCGAAGAGGCGGCGACGCTCTTCCCCGACGCCCGCATCCTCACGCTCTCCTCGGATTTTCCGGGCGGGGCCGAACGGCTGCGGCGCGAATTGGAGGAGATCGCCAAAGGCGCCTTCGATATCGTCATCGGCACGCAGCTCGTCGCCAAGGGCCATAATTTTCCGCATCTGACGCTCGTCGGCGTCGTCGACGCGGATCTTGGCCTTGGCAGCGGCGATCCCCGCGCCGCCGAGCGCACTTTCCAATTACTCAATCAGGTGACGGGGCGCGCCGGGCGCGGCGACAAGCCCGGCCGGGCGCTGATCCAGACCTTTCAGCCCGGCCATCCGGTCATCGCCGCGCTGCTGTCGGGCGACGCGGAAAAATTCTACGCGCAGGAGATCGCGATCAGGGAGCGCGCCGGCCTGCCGCCCTTCGGCCGGCTCGCGGCGCTGATCGTCTCGGCCAAGGACGCCGGCGTCGCCGAAGCGCATGCGCGGGCGCTCGCGCGCGCCGCCCATGAGCTTCAGCCATCGGCGCGCTATCGCGTCGCCCCGCCCGGCGCCTTCGCAACAGAGGGCGAGATCGCGCTTTTCGGACCCGCCGAGGCGCCGCTCGCGCTGATTCGCGGCCGCTATCGCTTTCGGCTGCTGGCGAAGGGTCCGCGCGGCGCCGACATGCAGGCCTTCCTGCGCGACATGCTCGCAACTGGGCCGAAGGAGCGCGGCGGCGTGCGCGTGCAGGTCGACGTCGATCCGCAGAATTTTTCTTAAGCGCGGAGCGATTTTCAGCCGCCGCCGACGACGCGCGCCACCACTTTAGCCGTGTAATCCACCATCGGCACGATACGCGCGTAATTGATCCGCGTCGGACCGATGACGCCAAGCGCGCCGATGATGCGCCGATCGGCGTCGCGCAACGGCGCGGCGATCATCGAGGAGCCGGAGAGCGAGAATAGCTTGTTCTCCGAGCCGATGAAGATGCGCACGCCCTCGCCCTGCTCGGCGCGCTCGAGGAGATCGATCACCTCGGTCTTGGTTTCGAGATCGGCGAAGAGCAGCCTCACGCGTTCGAGATCGTCCGCGGCGGTGAGGTCCTCGAGCAGATGCGCTTGGCCGCGCACGATGAGCTGACGATCCTCGGAATTGGCGCCCGTCCAGCTGGCGAGCCCCGCGCCGACAAGGCGCGCCGTCAATTCGTCGAGTTCGAGCTTCGCCGCCTTGCGGGATGCCTCGATGCTCGCGCGCGCCTCGGCCAGCGTGCGGCCGCTGATGCGGGCGTTGAGATAATTCGCCGCTTCCGTCAGCGCCGAGGCCGGCAGGTCGCGCGGCACCGGAATGACGCGATTCTCCACCCTGCCGTCGTCGGCGACGAGAATCGCCAGCGCGCGTTCGGGCTCGAGGCGGACGAAATCGATCTGCTTCAGGCGCACATTGTCCTTCGAGGCGACGACGACGCCCGCGACGCCGGTCAGACCCGACAGCAGGCTCGTCGCCTCCGAGAGGACGCCGGCAAGATCATGGTCTTTCGAGGCCGCCTCGACTTCCGCCGCTATGCGGGCGCGCTCGCTTTCCTCCAAGTCGCCGATCTGCAGCATCGAATCGACGAAGAAACGGAGGCCAAGCTCCGTGGGAAGTCGGCCGGCGCTGGTGTGCGGCGCGTAGATGAGCCCGAGCTCCTCCAAATCCTGCATGACGTTGCGCACGGAAGCCGGGGACAGCGTCATGGGAAGAAGGCGCGATAATTGGCGCGAGCCCATGGGGTCGCCCGACGCCAGATAGCCGTCGACGATCTGCCGGAAGATTTCGCGCGACCGGTCGCTGAGCTGAGCGAGGCTGGCGGCCGAGGGAGGGACGAGCGGGACGTGTCGGATCATGACAATCAGAATATCGCATCGGCGCGGGCGCGAAAAAAGCCCGGCTGCGAAACCATTTCGCAGCCGGGCTATGTATGACGCCGAGAGGCGAACCGCTCAGAGGCCGAGATTGTCCCAGCCGATCAGCGCGCCGATGCTCTTGATATTATAATTGACGCCGAACCGGGCGATATGGGTGTCGAGGTGATTGCCCTGATAGACGCGATAGGCGCCGGGGAAGCCGACGCTGGCGCCGTTGGGGCCGTTCAGGCTCGTGTACTGATACTCCGCCTTGACCGACCAATTGTCGAACACAGCATATTCGAGGCCGGCGCCGACCACCCAGCCGGCCTGCCAGACCGGTTGGTTATTGCCCATGAATAACGCGCCGTTGACGAAATCGCTGCCGGAGGAGCGGACCTTGCCATAGGCGAGACCGCCGGTGATGTAGGGCAGGAAGCGTCCGAAGGCGTAGCCGAAGCGCAGGCGCTCCGTGCCGAACCATTGGATGCGGGCCGCCGAGCCGCCGACGAAGCTGTTCGAATTGGCGCGAATGTCGGCGTAGGAGAATTCATCCTCGTAACCGACAACGACGCCATTGGCGAACTGCCAGTTATAACCGCTCTGGTAGCCGACGAGATAGCCGCTGGTGCCGAACGAATTCGAGGTCTGCAGGCCGAAGAACGGGGCTGCGCCGCCAAACGAATAGATGTTCGAGGAATAGCTCGCGTCTCCGCCGCCATAGGCGCCGCTGACGCCGATATGAAAGCCGTCCCAGCTGAAAGGCGCCGGCGGCGGCGGAAGCGGCGGAGCCTTACGGCTCGGGAGGTCGGCGGCAGAAGCCGCGCCGATCATGAAAACGGACGCCAAAGCGCCGGCAATAATAGTTTTAATGGTCATCTGACGCGCTCCAATCGGCCGAAGCCGCGCCCTCCCGAATGGAGCGGCGGTTTCAAATGCAAGGTAACATCCTCAACTCTGAGACGTAATTAATCTTCGGGCCGCGGACGCGGTTTTTCCCGCGCCGTTGCCAAACCGCCACACCTCCATGCAAGCCGCTGTTTAAGCGCGGCGTTCACTTGGCGCGCGCGATGAGTGGGCTCGCCAGCGCGCCGAGACTGCGCTCATAGGCGTAAAGGGAGAAATGCGACTCATAATAACGGCGGGCCGCGCTCGCGCGCCGCGCGGCTTCGTCCAAAGGCGCGCGCGCCGCCGCTTCCGTCAGGGCGCGGGCGAATTCATCGGGCGAATCGGCAAGCGCGAGATCGGCGAGGCGGAACGCCTCTTCGTCCATGCCGCGCAGCGCTTGCCGCGTCGCGACGAGCGGCAGGCCGCTCGATAAAGCCTCGACGGATTTGATCGAGAGGCCGGCGCCGCTGATCGTCGGCAGCAAAGCGAGGCGCGCGCCCGCATAGATGGCGCCGGGATCCTCGACGCGGCCCAGGAACCAGCCCTTATATGCGGCGTAAACGTCGGGCGCCCGCGCACGCACGCCCGCGTCGACATTGCCGACGATCTTGACGGCGACGCCCGGCGCCTTGGGCGCGACCTCGCGCAGGAACCAGACGACGCTTTCGACATTGCCGCTGTTATTGCTGGCGACCAGAACGATATCCGGTCCGCCCGGTCCCGTCGGCGCCTCGGGCACGGCGGGGTAGAGCAGCCGATGGCTCTTTTCCGGCAGCAAGGCGCTGAAATCCTCCGCCTCCTGCGCGTTGAGATGCAGGAGAAGGTCCGCGCCGCGCATCGCCTCGATCTCCTGGGCGAGCATCGCCTCATAGGTCGCGCGCGGCGCAAGCCAGGGCATCCGCTCATTCATGAGCGCGAATTGGCGCGCTTGCAGATCATGGGTGTCGAGCAGGATCGGCGCAATAGCGCCCCCCTGCCCGCGCGCGAGACGGCGCGCCACGGGCATGAGAAAGAAATGATTGCAGTGAACGAGATCGTAGGCGGCGTCTTCGACGCCCGGCGACAGCATGGCGCGTTTGGCCATGCCCAGGCGGATCACGGCCTGATCGCCATGGAGATAGGGCCAGAGCGTATCGCGCAGAAAACGCGGCGCGAACATGGCGCGAAACGGCGCGCCGCCATAATAGCGCGGGCTGTCGTCAAGCTCCGGCGTCGCCTCTATGAAGGATTTCCAGATCCAGCCGCGCCCCGGAAAGAAGCCCGGATCGAGGCTGATCGCGATGGGCGACACATCCGCGCCGAGCGCCCGATAGGCGGCGATCTGGCCGAGGACGACGCGATAGGTGCCGCAGGAATGCCAGGCAGGATGAAGCAGGGCGACGCGGCGGCCGGCAAGAGGCGTTTCGCTCACATGATCCCCAATGTCGCGACGGCCGTCGCCAGCGCCCGCGCATAGGCCTGCGGGCTGAAGCTTTCTTCGTAAAGCCGGCGCGTGTCGCTCAGCTCCCAGAGCGGCGTCTCGCCGGCGTCCGCGCGCGCTTGCGCCGCGCGCCAGGCCAGCGCGAATTCGGCGGAGTTCTCGGCGAGCGCGACATTGCCCAATCGGCGCGGATCGACCCGCATCCCCCTGAACGCCAGCGGCGTGGCGACGAGCGGCGCGCCGCAGGAAAGCGCCTCCACCGCCTTGATGGACAGGCCATGCCCTTCGACGGTCGGCAGCAGAACGCAGCCGGCGTTGGCGTAAATCGCGCCAATGTCGTCGACGCGGCCTTTGAACAGAGCGCGATGCGCCTCGTAAAGCGCGGCATCCCGCTTTCTCAAGCCGCCGTCGATATTGCCATAGATCGAAACGCGCGCGGCTCCCCCGCGCGGGACGACCTCCTGCAAGAACCAGCGCAGGCTCATGTAATTGGCGTAATTGTCGCTCGCGACGATCACGATTTCGCGTCCCCTGGCGCGGGGCGCCTCGGCCACGGCGGGATAGATGAGCTTGTGGCGCATCTTCGGCAGGAGTTTTTGAAAATCTTCATGCTCCTCCTCGTTAAGATGCGCGCAAAGATCGGCGCGGCGCATCCATTCGAGCTCGATTTTCAGCATGTCGTCATAGGTCGCATAAGGCGGAATGAAGAATCCGCCCTTGTTGCGCAGCACATATTGGCGCGCCTGTATATCCTGCGTCTCCAGAACGATGGGAATGCGTCGGCCGCGCCGCAAGGTCTCGACGAAGGGCAGCGTGAAATAATGATTGGCGTGAACGAGATCGATCCTCTCGCCCTCAAACCCCTCCGGTAGCGGCGCGCGCTTCGCGATTTCGATCAGCCAGGTCGCCTGATCGCCATGAATGAGCCGCCACCATCCGTCGATCAGAAAGCGCGAGGCGAGCGCCGAAAGCGGCGCGCTGGAGTAAAAGCGCCGGTCGGCGCCGATATCGCGCGTGGCGGCGAGATAGCCGGCCCAGCGCCCGCCATGGGGCGGACGCCGCCCGATGTCGTCCATCATGGCGATGGACAGAACGCGCGCGCCAAGCCGCTTATAGGCAGCGATCTGGCTGACGTTGACCTGATAGCTGCCGCAACTGTGCCAGGCGGCGTGCACGACGGCGACGGTCTTACCGGCGAGCGGCGCGGCGTCGGCGCCGCCGCGCGCCGCTTCCGGAGAAAGGCGCGCCGCTTCAGACATGGCGCGGCGACATAGGCGCGTCGGATCGCCAAATCGTTCCGACGCTCTTAATCGATTCGCCGTCCGCTTCGCGAAACGCCAACGTCAAGGGTCTCCAACTCACTGGCCGCCCGAAACAAGCTTTCAAGAATATCGCCAATCCGCTGGCCCTTCGTCCCGCCTCGCCCCGCAACCGGGGAGAGGGATGCGCCCCCTTGCTTTTGCCCGAATTTTACAAGTACACCCCCTATATGAGCCTTCGTCTTCCAAATCCAGCCCTCTCGCCGCAGGACGCCGCGGCGGGAAATGCCCCTTCTCTGTCAAAACGTTACGGGATCGCCATCGTCGGCAACGACAAGATCATCGACTGGCTGCTGCCTTTTTTGGAAAGCTATCGCGACACCAATTCGTCGCTGCCGCTCTATCTTATTCCCTATGACGACAATGTCGCGATGACGCGGCGCGCGGCGGACGTCTATGGCGCCGTCTATGTCGGCGAGGAGCCGATCGAAATCGACAAACTCTCGCATGAACTCTATCCCGGCATTTTCAACAGCAACCGCCGCCGGTTGCGCAAGCTGCAGGCGCTCGCCCTGCCGCTCGACGAAGTCGCTTATGTCGACGTCGACGTCATTCTCTTTCGTGACTTCACGCCCGCTTTCGGACGCCTCGAGGAAGGCAAGACCGAATTCATCGTGGCGTCGCCAAGCTTCGAATATGTCTATAACGACAGGCGCGACCATTATCCCTTTCTAAAGGACGCGTTGCTCTTCAACGACGGATTCTGGGTCACGTCGAACAAATTCCTGAAGCTTTCCGATTTTATCGACACGGTCCGCGACGACGCGGCGATCTTTCACGACGTGCGCAAGCGCGGCCAGCTCTTCGCGCAGCCGCTCGTGAATTTCGTGACGCATCGTCGCGGGCTCAAGATCGACCTTTTGCCCAATGTCGTCGCGGGCGCTTCGCATGAAAGCTTCTACAAGGCGCCGGGCGTCGCCTTTCGCGACGGCAAGCCGGTGGATTACGAAGGCAAGGAGATCTATTTCGCGCATTGGGCAGGCGCGACGGCGCTGCCCCGCAGCAGCGTGTTCGACGCGGCCTGGACGGAATATTCCCGCGCCGCCTGGGCGAGGTTCAAGAAATGACGAGCGTCCTCATCGCATGCGAAGCGACGAAGCGGGCCGGAATCACAGGCGTGGCGCCGGATCGCTTTATTGCGCCCGCAATGACCTGTTGAGACTCCCGCCATGCCGCGCCTTTTGTTCTTCTACCTCTTCAAGCGCATCGGCCTCGGCGTGCTCGTCGTGCAGTTCGCGCTCTCCGTTCCCGTCGTCCTCTCCTATCTGCTCTATCAGCTTCCGCCCGCCGCCGTGCGCGGCGGCCTCGTGTTCCCGGCGCTGGTCGGCGTGACGCCGACCGTCGCATACGTGACGCTGCCGATGGCGGTCGGCGTCGCCACCGCGCTCGAATTCGCCCGCATGGCGAGCGAAGGCATGATCGCCGTTCTCTATGCGCTGCGCCTTTCGGTCTGGTCGATCTGCCGGCCGGCGCTGACGCTCGCCGCCGGAATCGCCGTTCTCGGCTATGTCCTCGCCAATTTCGTCGCGCCTTATTATTCGACCAATATGCAGGACGTGCTCAATGTCGTGCGCAATTCGCTCAATCATCGCATGTTGGACGCGGCGCATTTCTACACTTTCGACAAGGGCGTCAAGACGCTCTACATCGAACGCTGGGAGACGCCCGACCTCGCGGTGAATCTTTTCGTCCGGCAACTCTCGATCGAGAAGATGCAGGAAGAGACGATCACGGCCGCCCGCGCGGAATTCCGCCGCAATGAATCGGGCGTCATCGTCGCCCTCTCCAACGGCAGCATCCAGACGCGCTCGCTGACGACCGGCGACGTGCGCATCGCCAATTTCGACGAATACGCCATGGCGCTGCCGATGCAGGGGAGCGCCACGCTGCCGAACCGCGGCTGGCGCGGCGTCTATGAATTATCCGCCGACGACTTCCTCGCCAGTCGGCCGCGCGTAGGAGGCGATCCGCGCGAAATCGGCGAATGGATGGCGGAAGCGGCGAAGCGCTTCGGCGTGCCGGCGCTCGCGCTCGCCCATACGCTGCTCGCCATGGCGCTGGTGCTGACCTTCGGCAATATCACCGGCCGGCGCGGCGCGGCGGGAAGCCTGACGATCATCGCCATTCCGGCCGTGCATATCGGCTTTCTGGTCGCGCTCGAATCGCTGTTGCGGATAAGCGGACTTTTTATCTTGTTGCTCGGGGGGCTGGCGCTCGCTGAAGTCGGCGTTTCCGCCCAGCTCATCGCCCGGCTCAATCGGAGCGGGAAGCCCAGGCGCCTTGCCGGCGCGCCGAGCGCCGCGCCGCCAAACGCTTACGCCGCGCCGCTCTCCTGATCCTGCCGCTCCGCCAGCATCGCCGCGCGATAATCGGCGGTCACTTTCTCGGGATCTCCGACCTCGCGCACGACGCCATTTTCCAGCCAGATCACGCGCGTGCATAGGGATTGAAGAAACTCAAGACTGTGCGAAACAATGAGAATCGTGCCGGTCTTGGCAAATTCGTTGATGTAATCCTCGCACTTCTTCTGGAAGATTTCATCGCCCACGGACAGCGCTTCGTCGACGATGAGCACGTCGGCCCGGGCGTGGGCGCAAATCGCGAAAGCGACGCGCGCGATCATGCCCATCGAATAGGTGCGCATCGGCTGCTCGAAAAAAGACCCAATATCGGCGAAAGCGGCGATGTCCTCGATGCAGGCGTCGACCTCCTTGCGCGACAGTCCCAGGATCGCCGCGCCGATGCGGGCGTTTTCGCGCCCGGTCAGGAGGCCGTCAAAGCCGGAGCCAAGCGCCAGGATCGGCGCGATCCGCCCCTTGACCTCGAAGGCGCCTTTCGTCGGTTGAGTGATGCCGCAAAGGATTTGCAGAAGCGTCGTCTTGCCGGCGCCGTTGCGCCCCACGATGCCGACGCGCTCGCCCCGCGCGACGGTGAAATTCACGTCGTTCAGGACCCATTTCTCCTTGTAGAATTTCTTCCACAAGCCAAACAGCACCTGCTTCAGCTGGTCGTTCTGATGCGCGTAAAGCTGGAACGCCTTGCCGACGCCCATGCAGCGAATGGCGAGCTCAGATGACATCGACGATGACCGACTTGTAGCGCATGAAGAACTGATAGCCGCCGAGAAACACCGCATAGGAGATGGCGACCACAACGAGATAGCCGAAAATGTTCGGGATGTTTCCGTCGAGGGCGATGGCGCGCAGCATTTCGATATATTCGCCGACGATATTGAGCCGCAGCCAGAAAGCGGCGGATTTCGACATCGCCGCGATCTGGTCGAGCCGATAGAAAATCGGGGTCGCAAACATGAGCATCGGCACAACCGACGCCATGATATGCGCGACGTCGCGCGTGAAGGCGCCGAGCGCCATCAAAAACCAGACGACGCCCAGGATAAAGAGCGCGAAAGGAATGACGAGGAAGGGCGTCAGCACGATGGTCAGCGGGACGCCGCCAGCCGTCAACAGTCGGAAGCCGATGTAAACGCCGAAGGCGACGCCGGCGTATGTGAAGGCGCGGATGGTCGCCGTCCAGGCGATGGTCTCGCTCGGGAAGATCGATTTCTTGACGAAGTTCACATGCTCATGCAGCAGCATGGGCGCGCGATAGGCAAGTTCGCTAAACAAATTGAAGACGATCAGCCCGATAAAAATGGAGCTTGCATAATCCGACACGCTCATGCCGGTGGAAAGCTGCGGCACGGTAATGGAGAAGAGCGCCGTGTAGGTCAGCAGCATGAACAGCGGCGAGAGCACCGCCCAGAGCGGGCCGAGCGCCGAGCCGCGAAACCTCGAAATGAATTCGCGCCGAGCGACGGCGCGGATAAGCTCCCGATTGCGCCATGCACGTTCGAAGGGAGCGACATAGGCCAAGGGAATGGAGGCGAGCAAGTGGCGGGGCGTCCTTTGCCGGGAGGGCGCGAAGCGCGAGTTTAGCGCATAGACCAGTTTGGCCCGCCCCCTGTCAATGGCGGGGCGAAATCCGTAGCGAGAACACATGTATAATCAAGCCCGTCCGTACGGGAAACCGCCATGCTGACGCGCCGAGCCGTCATTGCGGGATTCGGCGCCGCCGCAGCCGCGCCGGGGCGCTGGCGCGCGCGGGCGGCCGAGGAATTTGACTATCGGCTTGGCGACTGGACCGGCGACAGTTTCGCGCCGATGCACGCCATACGCGACGGGCTGTGGCGCAGGCCCCTCCCTGCGCCCGAGCGGCGCGTCGATGTGGCGATCGTCGGCGGCGGCCTTGCGGGACTCGCCGTCGCGACGCTGCTCCACGACCGCGACCTCGTCCTTCTGGAGCGCGAAACCGCGCCCGGCGGCGTCGCCAAATCCGGGCGTTGGCGCGACATCGACTATGCGCTGGGCTCCGCCTATATCGTCGATCTTGCAAAGCCTTTCGGCGATTTTTACGATCGGCTGGGCCTGACGCCCCAGCCTGTTCCGGAGCCGGTCGATCGCCTGCTGACAGGCGTTCCCGGCGCGCAAGACCCGCGCGACGGCGAATGGCGCGGCGCCTATGAAAGCCTGAAGGAACTGCTTCGCGCGCTCGCCGACCGCGCGGACTTTCCAAAAATTCCAATCAACGACGCCGCGGAGGCGGCGCTGACGCTCGATCGACTCTCGCTCCTCGATTTTCTGCGGCGCGAGCATATCGATCCGCGTCTTTTCGATTTTATCGACGCTTTCTGTTTCTCGGCGCTTGGCGCGCGCGCCGCCGAAATCTCGGCCTATGCGGGCGTCAATTTTCTCTCCGAGATCATCGGGCGCATCCACGCCTTTCCGGGCGGCAATGGCGCGATCACGCGCGCGATGGCCGAGCGGATCGTGCGCGGCGGGGCCGGCCGGATCGTCACCGGCGCTGCGGTCTTCGCCGTGGAGCCTGCGGAAGACGGCTATGCGCGCATCGGTTGGCTCGACGCTGCGACTTTCGGCGAGCCGCGCTGCATCGAGGCGCGCTGGGCGGTCGTCGCGGCGCCCTATTTCTTCGCCGCCCGCATTCTGCGCGGCGTCGATCCGGTCGTGACGGCGAAAATGACGGGCCTGCGGCAGGGAAGCTATCTCGTCGCCAATTGCTGCTTCGACGGCCCCATCTCGCCCCGCCCCTATGATAGCTGGACGCCGGGCGGCGGCGCTTTCATCGACGCGATCGACGCCGCGGCGGTCCTCGCGCCGCAAGCCCGGCCGAAGGATCATGGCGTCCTGACCGTCTATGCGCCCTTCCGCGATCCCGGCGCGGGCCGCGCGCAATTGCTCGCAGGCGACCGCGCCGCGCTCGCCCGTCCGATTGTCGAGGATTTACGACGCCTCATGCCCGAAGTCTTTTCGCAGGCGCGGCTGGTTGAGGCGCGCCTCACGCGCTGGGGACATCATCACCTCATCGCCTCGCCTGGGGTCGTCGGCATGATGCGCGCTTTGCCGAAACGCTTCGGCAATGTGCTGCTCGCCCATTCGGACGGACAGGGCATGCCTGCGGCCGAAAGCGCCATCGCCGAGGCGCTGGCCGCCGTCGAGACGATTCGCCGAGGGTGATTATTCCACCGTGACGCTCTTTGCGAGATTGCGTGGCTGATCCACGTCTTTGCCCATGAAAGTCGCGACGTGATAGGCGAGGAGCTGCGCCGGAACGGCATAGACGATGACCGCGAAAGGACCCGCGACGTTCTCCGGCATGTCGATGAAGCCGGCGAGCTCCGCCGCCGCGGCTTCGCGCGCGTGCGGCGAGCCGATGAGAATGAGGTGGCCGCCGCGCGCCGCGACCTCCTGCAGGTTCGAGACCGTCTTTTCGAGGTTCGCGTCCGGCGGCGCCAGCACGATCACCGGCATGGCGTAGTCGATGAGCGCGATGGGGCCATGCTTCAATTCTCCCGCCGCATAGCCTTCGGCGTGAATGTAGGAGAGCTCCTTGAGCTTCAGCGCGCCTTCGAGCGCCAGCGGAAAGGCCGGGCCGCGCCCGAGATAGAGCACGCTCGACGCCCGCGCCACATCGCGCGCCACGGGCTCGACCTGCGCTTCGCGGGACAGCGCCTCCGCCATCTGTCCGGGCGTCGCGACGAGCTCCGCCACGAGCTCGCGTTCGCGCTCCTTGCTCAAGACGCCGCGCGCGCGGCCGAGCGCGAGCGCAAGACAGGCGAAGACCGCGAGCTGGCAGGTGAAGGCTTTCGTCGAGGCGACGCCGATCTCGGGACCCGCGAGAGTCTGCGCCACCGTGTCGCTCTCGCGCGCGATGGTCGAGGTCTCGACATTGACGATCGCCAGAATGTGCTGGCCCTGCGCGCGGGCGTAACGCAGCGCCGCAAGCGTGTCGGCCGTTTCGCCCGACTGCGAGACGACGATCATGAGCCCGTTTTCGGGGAGCGGCGCTTCGCGGTAGCGAAACTCCGAGGCGACGTCGATCTCGACCGAAAGCCGCGCGAAACGCTCCAGCCAATAGCGCGCGACAAGTCCGGCGTAATAGGCCGTGCCGCAGGCGGAAATGGTGATCCGCGTCAGCGCCTTCGGATCGAATTTCAAATCGAAAGGCAAACGCACGACGCCTTCGGCGAGGTCGAGATAATGGGCGAGCGTGCGGCCGACGACTTCCGGCTGCTCATGGATCTCCTTCGCCATGAAGTGGCGGTAGTTGCCCTTGTCGACCAGGAATGAGCCCGATTGCAGCGGCTGGCGCCGCCGTTCGACAATATTGTCGTCGGCGTCGTGGAAAGTGGTTTTCTCTCGCGTCAGCGTCACCCAATCGCCTTCTTCGAGATAGGCGATGGAAGTCGCGAAAGGCGCGAGGGCCAGAGCGTCGGAGCCGAGATAGGCCCCTTCGTCGCTCCAGCCGACGGCGAGCGGCGAGCCCCGCCTCGCGCCGATCAGGAGATCCTCCTCGCCCTCGAAGAGAAAGGCGAGCGCGAACGCGCCCTTGAGGCGCTTCAGCGCCGCCGCGACGGCTTTTTCAGGCGTCGCGCCATCGCGCAATTCTTCGGCGACGAGATGGGCGACGGCTTCGGAATCCGTTTCGGTCGTAAAGACATGGCCCTTCGCGGCAAGCTCCGCGCGCAATTCGCGGAAATTCTCGATGATGCCGTTATGCACCACGGCGACGCGGTCATTGGCGTGCGGATGGGCGTTGTTCTCGGTCGGACGGCCATGCGTCGCCCAGCGGGTATGGCCGATGCCGATGGCGCCGTAAAGCGGGGCGGCGGCGAGCTTTTCTTCAAGATTTTTAAGCTTGCCGCTGGCGCGCAGCCGGGTCAGCCGCCCGTTCTCCAGAGTGGCGACGCCGGCGGAATCATAACCGCGATATTCGAGCCGCTTCAGGGCCTCGACGATTTGCCCCGCGACCGGGCCTTTCCCGAGAATTCCCACAATGCCGCACATGACGACCTCCGAAGCGATTTTAGCAAGCGCGCCGCCAGGGCGAACAGGCGCGGGAAGGAGACGAAAACCGTGGTTATAGCAGGCGCCTACTTCGCCTCCTGGCGCGGATCCTCCTTCGGATCGGCATAGGCGATGCCCCATGGCCCGGTCGCGATCAGTTCGACGATCGTTTCCTCATCGGTGGTCCAGACAAAATGCGCATGCCCCGCCGGCAAGGCGAAGCTGGCGCCCGCCTTCAGCACACCGCCTTTTGGCGCATCGAATTTCTCGCCAACGCCGTTCCCCAATTTCCCGCTCAGGATGGTAACGACCTCGGCGAAAGGGTGCGTGTGAGGCGGGATTTTATAGTTCGGCGGAAATTTGAGATAGGCGATAAACACGCCCGCCTTGGCCGGGTCGCCGATCAGTAGCGCGCTCTTGGCGCCTTTCGGAAGGATCGGCTCGTCTTTCCATGAGAGCCTATCCATCGTGAAGGTTTCCACGGCGTCCACGGTTATGCGATCGATTTTTTGATCGGCCCGCGCGCATAGAGAGCTCGCAACGGTGAATAGGATCGCTGCGGTCAGAAGGAGTCTCATGAGGTCTTCCCCTTCGCCTTCTTTTCGGCCTGCGCCGCCCGGAAAGAGACGGCCCAGCCGGCCTTTTCCATCTGCCGGCCACGCGCCACCGCGAGGGCGTCCGGGGCGACGTCCTTGGTGATGACGGAGCCAGAGCCGATATAGGCGCCCGCGCCGATCGTCACAGGCGCGACGAGCGCGGAATTGGAGCCGATGAAGGCGTTTTCGCCGATCCGCGTGCGGCTCTTGAGGAAGCCGTCGTAATTGCAAGTGATGGTTCCGGCGCCGATATTGGCGTTGGCGCCGATGTCGGCGTCGCCGATATAGGTCAGATGATTGACCTTGGCGCCCTGCGCGAGATTGGCGTTCTTGATCTCGACGAAATTGCCGACTTTGGCGTTTTGGGCAAGCGCCGCCCCCGGCCGCAGCCGGGCGAAGGGGCCGACCGCCGCGCCCTCCCCGATGCGCGCGCCTTCGAGATGCGAGAAGGAATGGATCACGGCGCCGTCGCCGATGACGACGGCGGGGCCGATGACGACATGCGGCTCGATCGTCACGTCGCGGCCGATGACCGTATCCGCGCTCAAAAACACGGTTTCCGGCGCGATGAGGGTGGCGCCCCCCGCCATGGCGGCGCGACGGAGCCGCGTCTGGACGACGGCCTCCGCCTGCGCGAGTTGCATCCGGTCGTTGACGCCCTGCACTTCCGACTCGTCCGCGACCACGACGCCCATTTCGCAGCCGGCGGCGCGCGCCAGCTCGACTACGTCGGTGAGATAAAATTCGCCCTTGGCGTTTTTATTGTCGATCCTGTCGAGCAGCGCCAGCGCCTCGCCGCCGTCGATCGCCATCAGCCCGGCGTTGCAGAGCGTGACGGCGCGCTCCGCCTCGCTTGCATCCTTCTCCTCGCGGATCGCGATCAGGCGTCCGCCAGCGTCGCGCAACACGCGGCCATAGCCAAAGGGATCGGAAGCCTCGAAGCCCAGCACGGCGACGCTGGCGCCTGCGGCAAGCGCCGCGCGTAAGGCGGCGATCGTTCGTCCCTCGACGAGCGGCGTATCGGCGAAGAGGACAAGAAGGTCGTCGCAGCCCTTGGCGATCGCCGCGCGCGCGGCGAGCACGGCATGGGCCGTGCCGCGCCGCTCGCTTTGAACGAATATTTCGGCCTCGGGCGCATAGCGCCGCGCCTCGGCGCAAACGTCGTCGCGCCCAGGCCCCACGACCACGGCGACGCGGCCGACGCCCGCCTCGGCTGCGCTCGACAGCGCATGGGCGAGCAGGGAGCGAGAGGCGATCTCATGCAGAACCTTCGGCCGGTCGGACTTCATCCGCGTCCCTTCGCCGGCGGCGAGGATGACGGCGAGGGCGTTTCTGGGTGTCGGCATCGACGCCCTCAAGGGTTGGGGTTACGAGAGAAGCCGCGGGGGCGGCGCGGCCTGCGCGTCGGTTCTGGCAGATTCGCGCGGCGGAGCGCAAGCCGCCGCGGCATTCGCGCGCGGGCCATGAAAACGACCAAGAAAAGCGTTTTCTCTCCTTGGCTATCTAGTATAGAGGGTCGTCGTCCACGCTGCGCCGCAATAATAAGCTAAAGCGCCATGTTCGGGATCTGCGCGGATCGGCTCGAGCCCTCCCTTCGGTAGCTCATGTTTGAACGTCGAGATGTTCTGAAAGCGGGCTTGGCCGCGATCGCGGCCGGGATGGCGCCGGCGCAACCCGGCTTCCATGCGGACGCCGCCGCGCGGGCGTCGACGGCCGAACCCGCCCCCTTCACCCGCGACATGGTCGCAGAGCTTGCCCGCGCGCTCGCCGCCAAGCCCTATCAGCCGCCTCCGACGGAGCTGCGCGAACCTTTCGCAAATCTTTCCTACGAGCAGTTCGTCGGGATCAAGAACAGGCCGGGCGCCGCCATATGGCGTCGGGAGAACAGGGGCTTCTCCATCGAGCCGCTGCATCGCGGCCATATTTTCGCGGCGGCGGTCGACATTTATCTCGTCGAGAATGGCGCCGCGACGCGCGTCCTCTATGATCAGAGTAATTTCGACTATGGCGGCCTGAAGATTACCGAGCCGCTCCCCGATCTCCGCTTTTCCGGGTTTCGCGTGCTCTATGCGCAAAGCGGCGTGCCGGACGCGGAGCTCGCCATTTTTCAGGGCGCGAGTTTCTATCGCGCGCTGGCGCAGGGCCAGAATTTGGGCGTGACGGCGCGCGGACTCTCCATTCGGACCGCCGATCCGCGCGGCGAGGAGTTCCCGGCCTTCCGCAGCTTCTGGATCGAAAAGCCGGCGCCGGGCGACCACGCGCTCGTCATCTACGCGCTCCTTGATTCGCCGAGCGTCGCGGGCGTCTATCGCTTCACGCTGCGGCCGGGCGAGGCGACGCTCATCGACACGGAGCTCACGCTCTACCCGCGCGCCAACGTCGATCATTACGGCCTCGCGGGCTTCGCGGCGGCGTCGCTCTTTACGCCGCTCGACCAACGCCGCGTCGACGATTGGCGGCCCATGGCCGCGGAGATCAACGGCATTCAGATGCTGACCGGCAAGGGCGAATGGCTCTGGCGTCCCGTATCCAATCGCGAAAATCTGCAATTCTCCTCCTTTGTCGACGCCAATCCCAAGGGCTTCGGCGCGCTGCAGCGCCAACGCGACATAGAGGCCTACGAAGATAGTGACCAGCATTGGGAGCGCCGCCCGTCGCTCTGGATCGAGCCGCTTGGCGATTGGGACGAAGGCGCCATGCAGCTTGTCGAGATTCCTTCGGAATCTGAGATCAATTCCAATATCGTCGCCTATTGGCGGCCCAAGGCGCCCCTCGTCGCCGGCAAGGAGGCCGCCTTCGCCTACCGGCAATTCTGGTGCTGGGAGCCGCCGACGCGTCCGCCGCTGGCGACGGCGGCCGAGGCGCGCTCCGGCCGCGCGCCGGGCGGCAGGCTTCGCCGTTTTCTCGTCGTCTTTGCGGGCGATATCTTGGCCAATCCTCAGCGTACGGCGCAGCTGAATGCGGCGTTGACGACTTCTCCCGGATCGGCGACGAATATTCGCACTTTTCTCGACCCGCTGGCCAAGACCTGCCGCGTCACATTCGACGTCGACCCTGGGAACGAGACTTTTTGCGAGTTGCGGCTCGTCTTGCAGTCGGACGAGCAGCCGATAAGCGAAACCTGGCTTTACAGATGGACGCTTTAACCCTCGCGCCGGAAGACGAGGCGCCGCCCGCCAGGGAAACGCCGGCGACCGCCGATCCCGCCGTCGCGCCGCCGACGCCGATCGAAAGCCGGCTCTCCATGCCGGCGCAAAATCTTTACAAATTTGACAGCCGGCAAAGGCGCAAGCCGGAAGCGCCCTGGCTGTGGCGCACGCCCTGGCTCGCGCGCCTCGTGACTTTCGGCGGCGGCTTCGCGCTGACCGCCTATGGCGCCCATGAGATGTATCGGGTCATCGACGTGGGCGGCGTCACCACCTTGAAGTGGACGCTGCTGGCGCTTTTCGTCCTCAACTTCTCCTGGATCGCCCTCTCCTTCGCAAGCTGCGTCGTGGGCTTCGTCCTGCTGCTCCGCCATCGGCGGCCGCCGCCGCTTCCCGCGACGCTCGCGGAGAAGACCGCCGTCGTCATGCCGATCTATAACGAGGCGCCAAGCCGCGTCTTCGCCGCCTTGCAAACGATCTATGAGGACGTGCAAGCGACCGGCCTGGGCGCGCATTTCGACTGGTATTTTCTCTCGGACACGACCAATCCGGACATTTGGATCGCCGAGGAGCGCGCCTTCATCGGCATTCGCCGGCGGCTCGGTCCGCAGGCGCGCGTCTATTATCGGCGGCGCGAAAAGAACACGGGCCGCAAGGCCGGCAATATCGAGGATTTCGTCTCCCGGTGGGGCGGCGCCTATCAGCATATGGTCGTCCTCGACGCCGACAGTCTGATGGCCGGCCCGACCATCGTGCGTCTCGCCGCCGCCATGGAGGCGGACCCCGACAGCGGCATCATTCAAACATTGCCGCTCATCATCAGCCGCAACACGCTTTTCGCGCGCGTTCAGCAATTCGCGGCGCGCGTCTACGGGCCCGTCATCGCCATGGGCCTTTCGGCCTGGATGGGCCGCGACGGCAATTATTGGGGCCATAACGCCATCATCCGCACCGAGGCTTTCGCCCAGCATTGCGGCCTGCCCGACCTGCGCGGACGCCCGCCGTGGGGCGGCCATATATTGAGCCATGATTTCGTCGAGGCGGCGCTCATCCGCCGCGCCGGCTACGCCGTCTATATGACGCCCACCCTCGGCGGCTCATATGAAGAAAGCCCGCCCTCGCTCATCGACGTCTCGATACGCGACCGGCGCTGGTGCCAAGGCAATCTGCAGCATTCGCGCGTACTGCTCGCCAAGGGATTGCACTGGGCGTCGCGCCAGCACTTCCTCACCGGCATTTTCGGCTATCTGACTTCGCCCCTCTGGCTTCTGCAATTGCTCGTCGGCATTGTGATCGTCTTTCAGGCGAGCTATTTCCGCCCGGAATATTTTACTGGCGAGTTTGTGCTTTTTCCAACCTTCCCGCGGTTCGACGCCGAGCGCTCGCTGCAGCTCTTCGCGCTCACCATGAGCATTCTGCTCGCGCCGAAACTCTTCGGCCTGCTCGTCGCCTTTTATGAGCCGGAGACGCGCAAGGGCTCGGGCGGCTTTTTTATGCTGGTGATCTCGACGGTTTTCGAGATCGTGCTTTCCGCTCTGCTCGCGCCGATCATGATGCTGATCCAGACCGGGCATGTTCTCCACATCGTCTTCGGCTTCGATACGGGCTGGGATCCGCAGCGGCGCGACGACGGCTCCGTGCCCTTCCCCGACATCGTGCGCCGCCATATCTGGCATGTGGCGTTGGGCCTCCTCAGCCTCGTCGCCGGCTTCATGATTTCGCCTTCGCTCGTCGCCTGGATGTCGCCGACGATCGCCGGCCTCGTGCTGGCGATCTTCATTTCATGGGCGACGAGCCAGCGCTGGCTCGGCCTCGTCTTCCGCCGCGCCGGCGTGCTGGCGACGCCTGAAGAAACGACGACGCCTCCGATCGCCAAGCGCGCCAGGGCGCTCTCGAAGGCGCTGGCGCGCGCTGGCGAAGACGAAGTGAATTGCCTGATCGCGATCCATGGCGACTCGGACCTGCGCGAACGGCATGAAAACTGGCTGCCGACGCGAAGGCCGCGCCAGCGCGGCCAGATCAGCGCCGACCGCGCGCTGGCGGAAGCCAAGATCGCCGACGCCGAAACGATCGAGGACGCCGTCGCCTGGCTTAATCGCGGCGAGCGGCTCGTCGTCATCTCCGACCGCGCCCTGATTGGCATGATCGCGCGCCTGCCGCGTCGCGGCGCTCTCGCCAGCGCGCCGCAAGAGGCAAGGGCCGCCGAGTGAGCCGCGCCGCCTTGAAAGTAAGGCAATATTACCTTACATTTATCGCATGACGACCAACACGCTTAAAATTACCGCCAAAGGCCAGGTGACGCTTCGCAAGAAGGTGCTCGACCATCTTGGCGTCGGCCCGGGCGATCGCGTGACGGTGGAATTGACCGCCGCCGGAAGCGCGAAATTGCGCCCGGCGACGGGCAAGAGCGATTTGACGCGCTTCGTCAATTCCCTCCGTCGCCCCGGCGAAGCCGGCATGCCACTGGAGAAGATCGATGAGATCATTGCCGGAGGCTGGGCGGGCGAGAAGTGAGGATCACGCCGGACACGAATGTGCTATTGCGCGCAGCGGTCGGCGACGATCCCGTTCAAAGCCCCATCGCCGCCCGGGCGCTTCTTGGCGCGGAACGCGTCGCCGTCGCGACGGCGAGCCTATGCGAATTCTCGTGGGTGTTGATGCGCGGCTATAAGAGGAGCGCGCGCGAGGTCGCCAGCGCCATTCGCGCGCTTATCGACAGCGAGACGGTCGAGGCCGATCGGCCGGCGGTCGAAGCGGGACTCTCGGTTCTGGAAGCCGGCGGCGATTTCGCCGATGGCGTGATCGCCTTTGAAGGACGACGCGCGGGCGGCGTGGTTTTCACCAGTTTCGATCGCGACGCCGTTAAGAAGATCAAGCAGAGCGGCGGCGAAGCAAAACTGCTTTCCGCTCATCGCTAGCCTCTCCCCTCCGGCCGCGAGAAGGAGCAGACAGTGACCCTTATCTACAAAATCGTTTCGCACACCGACTGGCGCGCCGCCGAGCCCGAAGGCGTCTTCCGCGGCGCGGCCATCGATCTTACCGACGGCTATATTCACTTCTCCACGGCCGAGCAGGTCGAGGAGACGGCGGCGCGACATTTCGCGGGGCGCGACGATCTGCTGCTCATCGCGATCGACGCCGAGCGGCTCGGCGACGCGCTGAAATGGGAGGCCTCGCGCGGCGGCGCGCTCTTTCCGCATCTCTATGACGCGCTTGCGCTCGACGCCGTCATGCGCCTTCATCCCCTGCCGCTTCGCGCCGACGGGCGTCATGATTTTTCCGGCCTCATTATATGATCGACGCCTTTCGCCTCGCGGCGCCGCTCCTGCGCCTGCTCGACCCCGAGGACGCGCATCGCGCGACCATCGCCGCGCTGAAATTTACGCCGCCGCGAGCGCAAGCGCCAGACGATCCGCGTCTCGCCGTTTCCGCTTTCGGCCTTAATTTTCCAAATCCAATCGGGCTTGCGGCGGGTTTCGACAAGAACGCCGAAGTTGCCGACGCGATGCTTGGCTTCGGCTTCGGCTTCGTCGAGGTCGGCACGCTGACGCCGCGCGCGCAGGCCGGCAATCCGCGCCCGCGCGCCTTTCGACTGACGGAAGACCGCGCGGTGATCAATCGCTATGGCTTCAACAATGAGGGCCATGCGCCGGCGCTCGCGCGCCTGTCGAAACGTCGGCGCGGCGGAATCGTCGGGGTCAATATCGGCGCCAATAAGGACGCCGCGGACCGCGTCGCCGATTACGTCGCGGGCGTTCGCGCCTTCGCCCACGTCGCGAGCTATTTTGCGATCAATGTGAGTTCGCCGAATACGCCGGGCCTGCGCGATCTGCAGGAGCCCGAGGCGCTCTCCGAGCTCCTCGCACGCGTTATCGACGCGCGGGACGCGGCGAGCCTCCGCCGTCCCCTGCTCCTCAAAATCGCGCCGGACCTCACGCTCGCGCAACTCGATAATATTGTGCGCGTCGCGCGCGAACGGCGCATCGACGGCATGATCGTGTCGAATACGACGATCTCGCGGCCCGCTTCGCTGCGCCCGACATTCGCGAATGAAAGCGGCGGCCTTTCCGGCGCGCCTCTCTTCGATCTTTCGACGCGCATGCTCGCGCAGACCTATCTGCGCGTCGAAGGACAATTTCCGCTGATCGGCGTCGGCGGCGTCGACAGCGCAGAAGCGGCGCTCGCCAAGATCGAAGCCGGCGCGGCGCTCGTGCAGCTATATTCCGCTCTGGTTTACGAAGGCCCCGGGCTGATCGCGCGCATCAAGCGGGGGCTGCTCGATGCGCTGGCGCACGACGGCTCTTCGCTTGCCGCGAAGATCGGCGTGCGCGCGTCAGCGATCCGTTGAGCGGGAACCGGCTTATGTCGGCGACGGGCGTCAATATCTCCTGTAGACCTTACGACCGTCTATCGTCGTTGACGTTCCCAACGGCGCGCCATCGGGGCCGGCGAAATAGGTCGTGCCGCCGATCGTGATCACGCTTCCTAACAGGCGGCCGGTCGCGCTGTAATAGTCAACGGAGACCTCGCTTCTGCTCGATGCGGCTTGAGACTGTTCCGTCGGTCCGGAGAATTCGGTCGGCTGTGCGTGAGTGGATGCGACGCTCGCCAAAAGAGCGGCGCAAACGAATAGCGGCTTCATATCGCATCTCCAAGAGGGGAGAACATCGACCCCGTTCTTGGTAAATTGCGGCGTGGGCGCATAAGGAATCCATTCGCTTTCTCCGGCTCCGCCATAAGGAATTTGCAAAAAGCGCGGGCGTTCGACGCGAGCCCTCCCGTAAAGGCCGCCGCGCCGAGGGCGAGCCGGCGGGGGCCGCTTTCATGTGACAGCGCCCGATGCTATCCAACGCGCATCCAACAAAGAGGAATGACGATGACCGAGCATATCTGGCTGGCGACGGGCGAAGCGACGGTTCTGGCGGCGGATGGGCAATATACCGACGCCATGCCGGAAGTGCTGATCGGCAACGTGAAAGGCCCGGTGGGCCACGCCTTCGCCAGTTTGGCGGGACAGGTCGCCGGCCATCCGCGCATGTTCGTCATCCGCGATCTCAATCAGCAGGTGCGTCCCGCCACCATGATGACCACCAAAATGACGGTGAAGTCGGAGGACTATGTCGAGCTTCTCGGCGGGATCGTGCAAGCGGCGACGGGCGACGCGATCGTCGATTGCGTCGCCGAGGGAATCATCCCCAGGGAGCAGATCGACGAGTTGTGCATGATCATCATGGTCTGGCTCGATCCGCGCTGCGCCAAGCACCAGAAGAAACTCGACAAGAAAGATCTTTATCGCACCAATTACGAGGCGACGAAGCTCGCGATCTCGCGGGCGATCAAAGGCGAGCCGACGGTCGACGAATTGATCGCCAACCGCAAGACCATCTCGCATTACGCGCTTGAGGGCGTCTTCGAGGAGTGATCCTCGTCCTCGACGCGCACGCCGACGATCATTCCGCCTTCAAACCAGCCTGTGAGGCATTGCGCGAGCCGCTCGGGGCTCATCTCGCCGGACTGCTGAAAAGCGGCCATCTGGCAGATGTCGCCAAAGGCCCGGCCGGCGCGCGCCTCGCAGAGCGCGACATATTCATCCGCCTCGAGCCGACGATAGGCTGACTCGTGGTCGACGCGCCAGACCGCGACATATTCCACGCCTTCTGGCGCAGGCGCATCCTCCGTCGCTGGCTCTTCCTCTTCCTCGCTCACGGCGGCGGCGTAAGCGGCCAGCGCGCCGGGCGCGAGTTCGAGCAGCGCGACGCCGGGATGAAAGGCGAAGACGAGGCGCGGCCAATCCTGCGGCGAAAAATCGGCGAGCGCCTGAACGCTTAGGGGCGTCTCGTCGGCGGAGTCGAAAGCGTCCGTCATGGCGCGCTCGAAACGCGCCATCGACAGGGCGTGAACGTCGTCGCGCCAGCGCTGGTCCTCGCGCATGAAATCGGAGAGGCCCGTCGTAAACCAGCGGGCGTTGGGATGTCGCGCCGGACATGCGTTGATGTAGGCGTCGACGAGCGCATCGAAATCTTCATCGCCGAGGAGCGCGCGCAGGCCGGGATGATCCTCGGAGACGAAGTCGGCAAGCCGCGCGCGATAACCGCTTTGATAGACGCCGAGCAGCGTCTCGGGCGTCGCGCCGCGGGGCGATGATTTAATCTTTTCGATAAGCGGGCCGTCGGCGTCGCTCGCGCCGCCGAGCAGGCTCGCCTGAAACCGGGACTGGAAATCGGCGAGCTTCATGCCGCGCTGCGCGCGCCCTCCGCCGCGATGCGGGCGTCGATCTCGCGCATGCGCCCGACTTCGTCGAGAAGCTCGGAAAGCGGCGGGAAATTGTCGTCGCGCTCGATCATCGCCGATGCGTCGACGCAGTGGCGGCGCGCGCGCTCATAGAGCTCCCACACCTCCTCGCAGACCGGCTGGTCATGGGTGTCGACGCGATGCGTCTCTTCATTCGTATGGCCCGCCATATGAAACTGCACGACGCGCTCGGCCGGAACGGCGTCGATGAAGGCGACCGGATCGAACCCGTGATTGAAACTCGAGACGAAGACATTGTTCACGTCGAGCAGCAGCAGGCAATCGGCGCGGTTCGCCATCTCGCGGACAAATTCCTGCTCGCTCATCTCGGAATCGGCGAAGGAGACATAGGTCGAGGCGTTTTCGACGACGAGCCGGCGCTTGAGAAAATCCTGCACGCGCTGGATGCGCTCGACGACGTGCGCGAGCGCTTCGCGCGTATAGGGGATGGGCAGAAGGTCGTGCAGCGAGAGGCCATGCACGCCCGTCCAGGCGAGATGATCGGAGATCCAGGCGGGCTCCACGCGCTCCGCCAGCGTCTTGAGCGCGCGCAAATAGTCGAAGTTCAGCGGATCCGTCGAGGCAAGCGACATCGACACGCCATGCATCACGATCGGATAATCGGCCCGCACCCGGTCCAGCATGGCGAGCGGCCGCCCCCCGGCGAGCATGTAATTTTCTGAAATGATCTCGAACCAATCGATCGGCGGGCGCGTCTCCAAAATCTCGTCGTAATAGACGGGACGCAGGCCGAGGCCATATCCGAGCGGCGCAGGTTTTTGCATCGCCTTTCCTCTTTCCCGGAGGTTCGCCGCTCCGGCCGAAGCCGGCGACGAGGCGGCGCGGGAACGAACCAAAGGCCTTCCCGCGCCCGAAGCGGCTACTTGCTGTGGCAGCGGCTCTTCATATTGCAGTGGCCCTTGTAGTGGTGGCATTTCGCCTTGTGATGGCATTTGGCCTTGTGATGGCAGCTGCCCTTGCCGCCGCAATGGGTCTTGGCCTGCGTCTGCGTCGCGCCATGCGCATGCGCCGGGGCCATCGAGGCGCCGTTGAGCGCGAGGGCGATGGCGGCGGCGGCGAGCGCCGATCCGGAAATAACATTCGACTTCATTGCATTCTCCTCTCCAAAAAACTCCGTCACAAGCGACAGAGAAACGTTCTCGCCGCTTGCGCGGCGGAATTCGACTGACTTGATGTCGCCTGATTCGCGCCGACCGGCGCGAACCGATCTTCGCCGGGAGCCGACCGCCGGCGCCATGCTAAAATAACGGAAGCTCGGGCGGGCTCCCCGCGCCCGAAACGCTTGTCGCCGTCATCTCCTTCGCATCTTCCTTAAAGAAGACGCTCGAGAGTTTGGAAAGATTATGCGCGGCGCTGCGATTCCGCCAGCGAGAATCTCATCTGTCGCGGAAGACTTTTAAAAGATGAATAATCCACCAGAAAAGTATATTATCGAGACTATTGCGCCATCATGTCATCGGTTTCCCAGGGCCGCCATCGAAACGGGCGTCATCGTCCCGCTTGCGGACGGGCGGCGGCGCTGATAGAGAAGCCGGACGCTGACGGTCGATCCGCCGGCGTTTTTCGCATGGTTTTCGATCTTCGGGCCGCGCCGGCCAGTTCGTAAGCGAACTTTTCGTCCCTCTTAGGCGCCGTCAGGGCGCGGGGACGTCCGATCGTCGAAAGCCGCCCGCAACGCCAACCTAGCCGGCGCCGCCCCATCGGGGCTTTTCAGGAGAAAAAATGGCCGCCATCACGGAGCGCGCGCCCACGCGCGAAGATTTCGCCGCATTGCTTGAAGAAAGCTATGGCGACAACGAGGCTTTCGAAGGGTCCGTCATCAAGGGCCGCGTCGTCGCCATCGAAAAGGACGTCGCCGTCATCGACATCGGCCTGAAGACCGAAGGCCGCGTACCGATCAAGGAATTCACCGGCTATGGCCGCGACCCCGCCCCGAAAGTGGGCGAGGAGGTCGAGGTCTATCTGGAGCGGGTCGAGAACGCGCTCGGCGAAGCCGTCATCTCGCGCGACAAGGCGCGGCGCGAAGAGAGCTGGGTCAAGCTCGAAAAGGCGTTCGAGACCAATGAAAAGGTCGACGGCGTCATCTTCAACCAGGTCAAGGGCGGCTTTACCGTCGATCTCGACGGCGCCGTCGCCTTCCTGCCGCGCAGCCAGGTGGACATCCGTCCCATTCGCGACGTGGGTCCGCTCCTCAACGTGCCGCAGCCCTTCCACATCCTGAAAATGGATCGCCGGCGCGGCAATATCGTCGTCTCCCGCCGCACCGTGCTCGAAGAGAGCCGCGCCGAGCAGCGCCATGAGATCGTCGCCAATCTCGAAGAGGGGCAGGTGATCGACGGCGTCGTGAAGAACATCACCGATTACGGCGCCTTCGTCGATCTCGGCGGCATCGACGGGCTGCTGCATGTCACCGACATCGCCTGGCGGCGCGTGAACCACCCCTCCGAGGTGCTCACCATCGGCCAGACCGTCAAGGTGAAGATCATCAAGATCAATCACGAGACGCATCGCATCTCGCTGGGCATGAAGCAGCTCCTCGAAGACCCGTGGCAGGGCATCGAGGCGAAATATCCGATCGGCGCGAAGTTCCACGGCCGCGTGACCAACATCACCGACTACGGCGCCTTCGTGGAGCTGGAGCCGGGAATCGAGGGCCTCGTCCATGTCTCCGAAATGAGCTGGACGAAGAAGAACGTGCATCCCGGCAAGATCGTCTCGACGAGCCAGGAGGTCGACGTTCAGGTGCTCGAGGTCGATCCGGTCAAGCGCCGCATTTCCTTGGGCCTCAAGCAGTGCCTGCAGAACCCCTGGGAGGCCTTCGCCGAGAAGCACCCCGTCGGTTCGGCCGTCTCCGGCGAAGTCAAGAACAAGACCGAATTCGGTCTCTTCATCGGCCTCGACGGCGATGTGGACGGCATGGTCCATCTCTCCGACCTCGACTGGAACCGTCCGGGCGAGCAGGTGATCGAGGAATATAAGAAGGGCGACGTCATCAACGCCCAGGTTCTCGACGTCGACGTCGAGAAAGAGCGCATCTCGCTCGGCGTGAAGCAGCTCGGCAGCGATCCTTTCGCTTCCGTCGGCGGCGGCGGCGGCGAGGAAGGCGGCGAGGTGAAGAAGGGCGCGGTCGTCACCTGCGAAGTGATCGAGGTGAAGGATTCCGGCATCGACGTGAAGATCGCCGGCACCGATCTCTCCACTTTCATCAAGCGCAGCGAACTCGCGCGCGATCGCGCCGACCAGCGTCCCGAGCGTTTCGCCGTGGGCGAAAAGGTCGACGCCCGCGTCACGCTCTTCGACCGCAAGGCGCGCAAAATCTCCGTCTCCATCAAGGCGCTTGAAGTCGCCGAGGAGAAGGAGGCGATCGCGCAATACGGCTCGGCCGATTCCGGCGCGTCGCTCGGCGACATTCTCGGCGCCGCGCTCAAGGCGCGCGAAGAGACGCCCAAGAAAGGCAAGAAAGCGGAGGAATAATCCTTCGCCATTCCACCAGCTATAAGGCCCGCGCCCCGGCGCGGGCCTTTTCGTTTGTTCCGGCGTCAACCTTTCATTCACCGTGACGCCAATCGCTTAATTGCGTTAACCCTAATTTTGATAAGGCGCGCGATGATGGGGCGCATGGTTCCAGTCCGCGAGGGGGCGGGGACCCCTGGAGTCGCGTCCCATGAGCGCTGCCGATTTAAATCAAAACTATGGGCGTTCGTCCTCTCCGCGGGCGTTGCGCGCGCGGCGCTTGGGCGTGCGCGCCGCGCTTGGCATGGGCGTGACCGCCACGATGACCCTCCTTGTGGCGCTTCTTTTCAGCGCGCCGCGCGAGACGCGGGTCGCCGAAACGCGGATGGAGCCGCCAGCCGCGACGCCGCAGCGGGCCGCGACGCCCTCCGCCAGCAAATTCGCGACGAAGATCGCCATCGACAACATCGTCGGCGCCTCGGCGCTCGTCGCGAGGCCCTTCAGCGCCTTCGATATCGCCGCGCCCGAATTCGCGCATGAGAAAAAGACCATCGCCGTGCGCGAGGGCGCGGAAGGCCTGGGCCGGATCGACAGCCTCACCATGGGACGATTTGCGATGGGCGGCCCCTTCATGCGCGTCGACGTCCATCAGGACATCGCCGAGACGGAAGCGGCGTCCGACTTCTTCCTCGACATGACCCGCCATGCCGCGCAGGCCGGCCTCGATGTCGCGAAGATCGGCCAGCCCGCCGCGCTCCTTACGAGATTCGGCGCCTTCGAGACCGCCGACATTCGTCTCGTCCAGCCCGCGGCGGACGGCGTCGCGGCGAGCGAACGCGCCTGCCTTGCCGCCCGCCTCATCGACGGCGCCGCCGGCATCGAGATCGCCGGCCTCGCCTGCGGCGAGGCGCGCAAGCCCATCGACCGCGTCGCGCTCGGCTGCATTCTCGACAAGCTCGCCTATGCGCCCGGCGCCGACAACGTCCTCCTCAACGATTTCTTGAAAAAGGCGGAAGCGGGCCGCGGCAAGGATTGCGTCAATGTCTCGCGCGACGACGTGACCGCCACGATCCCCGCGCAAAAACACGCGGCGCAGCCGGCAAGCGGCGCGCATCGCGCCCGCGCGAGGACTTCGGCGCAGAGCCCGCGCTGAGCCACGTCCAACGCGCCTTCGCGCGGCGTTCAAGATGATGCGCGAAACCGGCGCTGGCGCGGCGCGCGTAATTCGCTTTTGCGCAACCCTTCGGCTATTATGCACGCGAGCCTCAAGGCGAAGAAAGGGATTGCGATGCGCAAGGACAAGATGCTGTCGGCCGGTCTGACCTGCCTGTTGATGATCGTGGCGGGCGGCGACGCGCTCGCCAAATCGCGCACGCGCGTTTCCCCGGACGACGCCCCCCGCGCAAGGGGTCCGATCGAGATCGAGCGCCGCAGTTTCCTCGATCCCGGCACCAAAGTGCCGGTGGGCAGCACCAATCGCTACATGGTCCAGCAGACCTTTTTCAATCAGGACCCGATCCAGGCCAATCAGCGCAGCTGGTATATGAACGAGACGCTGCCGCAGCGCCTGCCCGACAACGTGATCGTTCCCTACGAGTCCAACCTGCCGATTTTCGACATGCTCGAAGGCCAATAGGCGGGAACGAACTGCCTTGACTTGAGGAGCGCGCTCTTGTAGCTCCCCTCATTCCGGCAGGGTTTCGCCCCGCCGGACATGCACCCGTGGCGCTCCCGAGCGGACGCCTGTCGGCCGGTTTCCGGCAGAGGAGGGCGCGTTCCTGCCCCCGGAGACCGGGAGCGCGCGGGAAACGCGATTTGAGAGGCGCCGCCCGAAGCCTGACGCTTCGGGAGGCGTTTCGTCTTTTCGCCTCTCGCGCGCGGAACGCAGCCAGTGAGAGGACGAAGTTAAGTGACGAAACGCGCCGAAGCCAAATATAAGCTCGACCGCCGCTTGGGCCAGAACATCTGGGGCCGCCCGAAGAGCCCCGTCAATCGCCGCGAATATGGCCCCGGCCAGCACGGCCAGCGTCGCAAGGGCAAGCTCTCCGACTATGGCACGCAGCTCAAGGCAAAGCAGAAGCTCAAGGGCTATTACGGCAATATCTCGGAAAAGCAGTTCCGCAAATATTACGCGGAGGCGATCCGCATGCGGGGCGACTCGGGCGACAATCTGATCGGCCTTCTGGAGCGCCGTCTCGACGCGGTCGTCTATCGCGCGAAATTCGTCCCCACCGTTTTCGCGGCGCGCCAATTCGTCAATCACGGCCATATCCGCGTCAACGGCTCGCGCGTCAACATTCCTTCCTATCAGGTGAAGGTCGGCGACGTGATCGAGGTGAAGGAAAGCTCGAAACAGGCCGTGACCGTGCTTGAATCGGTCCAGCTCGCCGAGCGCGACACGCCCGAATATTACGACGTCGATCACGCCAAGATGATCGCGAAGCTCACCCGCGTCCCGCATGCGACGGAAGTGCCCTATCCGGTGCAGATGGAGCCAAACCTCGTCATCGAGTTCTATTCCCGCTAAATGCGCGGCCGGCGTCGTTCCGCCCGGGAGCGGCCGCGAAAAGGCGGCCGCTCTTTTTTTGGAAGCTTCCCCGAGGCGGCGCGCCCTTCCCTATTGCGAATGCGGCGCTAAAGCTTATCTGGCGCTGAGCGGCGCTTCGACAAATGCAGGAAGACTTCCTATGCCAGATCTCCCGAATAAGCGTCGGCCGAAAGTTGAGGAGCGCGGCCAGCGGCCGCTCTGGATCGCGATCGGCGGCCTGCTCGTCAGCGTATTGAGCTTCACCATGAAGGATTTGATGATCGGGGACGTCGTCTTCTGGTTTGGCGGCGTCGTCGCATTCCTCGGCGTCATGTATTGGTTCATTCAGCCTCGACACGGGCTTTGAAAAGGGGCCCGGCGAAGCGCCAGATTTGAATTGCCACATTCGTCGAAGACGATATGGTCTTTCGTCTTCACAATTCACGGACCGCCCATGCAATTCCTCTATCTTGCCCTGTCCCGCCGCCGTCTTTTTGCCGTCGCCGCGGGCGCGCTGACGCTCGCAAGCGTCCCGGCGCGGGCCGAAAAATCCCCGTCGGGGAAAGTCTCGATCGACGAATTGATGGCGCCGGGCGACCTGCCCGACATCGTGGAGGGCGCGGCGGACGCGCCCGTGACGATCGTCGAATATGCGTCAATGACCTGCAGCCATTGCGCCGCCTTTCATCAAGACGTCTATCCGACCTTGAAGAAGAACTACATCGACACGGGCAAGGCGAAATTCATCCTGCGCGAATTTCCGCTCGATCCGCTCGCGGCCGCGGCTTTCATGCTGGCGCGCGAACTCGGCGACAAGCGCGACGCCACGGTCGATCTTCTGTTTTCGCAGCAGAAGAACTGGGCCTTTATCGACAAGCCGCTCGACGGACTCGCCAATGTGCTGAAACAGGCGGGCATCGGACAGGAGAAATTCGAGGCGGTCCTCAAGGACAAGGCGCTCTATGAGAACGTCAACAAGGTCCGCGATCGGGCGGCGCAAAAATTCGGCGTGAATTCCACGCCGACCTTCTTCATCAATGGCGACAAATATACGGGCGAAATCGGCGTCGCCGATCTCGACAAGATCATCGCCTCAAAATCCGCGGCGAAGTAAATCAGCCGTCATGCCCGCGCTTGTCGCGGGCATTCACGGCGTTCGGCCAGATGATATAAGTCCGGCGCGATGTCGTCGCGTGAATGGCCCGGTCAAGCCCGGCCAGGACGGCGCAAGACTCAAAAAACGCTGCGCCGCTCCAGCGCCGCCGCGAGCGTGCCTTCATCGAGATAGTCGAGTTCGCCGCCGACCGGCACGCCATGGGCGAGCCGCGTCACCTTCACGCCCGTGGGCGCAAGCAGATCGGCGACGTAATGCGCGGTCGTCTGCCCATCCACCGTGGCGTTCACCGCGAGCACCACTTCGCGCGTCTCGCCCGCGCGCACGCGCGCGATGAGGCTCGCGATCGAAAGATCGTCCGGCCCGACGCCGTCGAGCGGCGACAGCACGCCGCCCAGGACGTGATAACGCGCGTTGAGCAGCCCGGCCCGCTCCAGCGCCCAGAGATCGGCGACGGTCTCGACGACGACGAGGATCGACGCGTCGCGCCGCTGGTCGCGGCAGATGGTGCAGGGATCGCTCGTATCGATATTGCCGCAGGCGGAACAGACGACGATGCGCTCCTTGGCGACGCGCATCGCCTCGGCGAGCGGCGCGAGCAATTCCTCCCGCTTGCGGATGAGATGCAAAACCGCGCGCCGCGCCGAGCGCGGCCCGAGTCCCGGCACGCGCGCAAGCAATTGCACGAGCTTTTCGATTTCGGGACCGGCGACGCGCTCCGCCATAATCGGATCAACTGGCCTCATCAGGTTTTCGCGTCATGCCCGCGCTTGTCGCGGGCACCCACGCCGTAACCGTCATCAACAAAGGTCGACCTTGCGCAGCGTCACGACGTGGATGGCCGGCTCAAGGCCGGCCATGACGCGAGAAACGCGGCGCTACGCAAAGCAAGTCAAAACGGCAGTTTGAAGCCCGGCGGCAGCGGCAAACCGCCGGTAAGCGCCTTCAGCTTTTCCGCCATCGCCTCCTCCGCCTTGGCGCGCGCCTGCATATGCGCGGTGACGATCAGATCTTCGAGAATTTCCTTCTCCTCGGGCTTTACGAGGCTCGGATCAATGAAGATCGACTTCATCGCGCCCTTCGCGGTGAGCGCGACTTTCACGAGCCCGCCGCCCGCCTCGCCCTCGACGATAATCTGATCGAGTTCGAGCTGCGCTTCGGCCATTTTGGCCTGCATCTGCTGCGCCTGTTTCATCAGGCCCATGAAATCCATCATTGCGCTTCTCCGTCGTCGTCTGCCGGCGGCAGCATGTCATCATAGAGCGTTTCGGAGGACGCCGCGCCCTCCTCCCTGCCGCGCACCGCGATAATCTGCGCGCCGGGAAAACGCGCGAGCACGCTGGCGACAAAGGGGTCGGACTCGAGACCGGAGCGCCGCTCGCGCTCGCTCGCGTCGCGCTTTTCCTTGATTGTCGGCGCCCCGCCCGAGGCGACGACCGAGATCATCCAGCGCTCGCCTGTCCAGGCCTGCAATTTCTGCGTCAGCGTCGACGCAAGCCCCGGCGTTCCTCCCGGCGCGAGCTCGAATTCGATCCGCCCGGGCTCAAAGCGAAGGAGCCGCACTTCAGATTCGAGCGCGATCTTGAGCTGTATGTCGCGCTTTTCCGCCGCAAGCGCGACGAGCGCGTCGAAGTTCGCAAGCGCGGCGCGCTCTGGCGCCGGCGCGAAGGATGGCGGCGGCGCGTCGACGCGCGGCGCG
>NZ_JAZHYN010000090.1:0-2639 GCF_036576025.1 Methylocystis borbori
GCCTTCCCCAATCCCAGCCAGCCAAACCCCGCCCGCAGGCAAAGCCCTAACCAGCCAAAATCAGACCCGGCGGCTTGTTGTTATCGGACGAATACCGACGTCGCCGCCTAAGCAAAAATCCCGGCCCTTCCCCTCCAGGAAGGAGCCGTAGACCCCGCTTAGCCTGAACCAACAATTCCAACTCAACCCCATAACCACAATACCCCTCCAGATAGCCCAAAACAATCTATCGAATAGTAATAGCAACCCTAGTGGATGGGATTTTTCCCATCCTCAGCAGGCGGGACGCTTTCGCCGCGTGCGGCGCACATAAATGTATAAGCTGGTTTGATTAAAGAGATTTATCGGAGACGAGAGCCATTCCAAATTCGGACGGCCGCAGCAATGCTGCGATGCGGCATGACGGCAACCATCCGGGGTAGGCATGTCATTCGTCATCCCAGGGCCGCACGCCGGTCATATCCACCCCCGCCAACGCCTCGCGCACCGTTTTTCCCGACAGTTCGAGGCCGGGCGCGATTTCGGCGAGCGGCGCGAGCACGAAGCCGCGGCGGAAAATCTCCTTATGGGGCAAGGTCAGCTCCGGATCGTCGAAGGCGAGATCGCCCAAAAACAGAATGTCGACGTCGATGAGGCGCGGCCCCCAGCGCCGCGTCGGCGCGCGGCCCATATCCGCTTCGATCTTCTTCACCCCCGCCAGCAATTCATAGGGTTTGAGCGCGGTCTCGCCGATCGCGCAGGCGTTGGCGAAATCGCCCTGATCGAGATCGCCCCAGGGCGGCGTGCGATAGATGCGCGACACGGCGTCAAGCCGGGCGAGGCCGCGCGATTCGATCAGCCGCAGCGCCTCGCGAATATTGCCGGTTTTGTCGCCGATATTGCCGCCAAGGCCAAATCCCACCCGCATCAAAACGATCCTTCCGTCGGCCCGGTCAGCGCCCGCAAGACGTCGAAAGCCGCGCGATGCTCCGCCGCGTCATGGACTCGGAAGACCTGCGCGCCGTCGCGCGCGGCGAGGAGATTGGCGGCGAGCGTGCCGACGAGCCGGCCCTCCAACAGCCCGTCGCCCAGCCCCTTGAAGATCGATTTGCGCGAGACGCCGATGAGCAGCGGAAATCCGAGCCGCAAGAGTTCGGGGACGGCGCGCAGAGCCTGATAATTCTGCGCCCGGCTCTTGCCGAAGCCGACGCCCGGATCGAGCAGGATATGGCGCTCCGGGACGCCGGCGCGGCGGGCGATGTCGAGGGAGCGCGCGAAGAAGCGTTTCATGTCCTCGACAATATCGATCTCGGGATCGGCCGCCTCCCGATTATGCATCGCGACGACGGCCGCGCCCGCTTCGGCGATGGTAGGCGCCATTTCGGGGTCGCGCTGCAGGCCCCAGACGTCATTGACGAGGCAGACGCCTTGCGAAAGCGCGCGGCGCGCGGTCTCGGCCTTATAGGTGTCGACCGAAACGGGCGCGCCCGCCTCGCCGACAAGCGCCGCGAGCAGCGGCGCGAGCCGCGCCCATTCCTCCTCCGCCGGCACCGGCGTATGGCCGGGACGCGTCGATTCGGCGCCCACGTCGATGATGTCGGCGCCGTCGGCGACGAGCTTCTTCGCCTGGGCGAGCGCCGCGTCGCGCGCGACGAACAGCCCGCCGTCCGAAAAGGAGTCGGGCGTGACGTTGAGAATGCCCATGATGACCGGGCGCGTCCCGATCAGCGACAGAAAGCGGTCCCGTCTTTCGGCGATCGCTCGCGTATCAAAGCCCAAGTCGAAACCCAAGCGCGCGTCCCGTCAGTCGTCGTATTTGAGATAGGCGAAGCGCTGGTCGTGCTCGGGCGTCCCTTCGAGCGCGCCGCCGGCCTTGCCCGGCCGCCAGGAGACGACCTCCTCGATCTTCTTGGCGAGATCGAAATCCTTGTCGGTGATTCCCTTCGCCGTATGGGTCTGGAGCTTCACCTCGAGCCAAGCGTAGGAGGCGGCGATGTCGGGGTGATGCCAGGCGGCCTCCGCGAGATGGCCGACCGTATTGATGGCCATGAGCGTGCCCTTCCAGCTATGCGTCTTGAATTTGCGGCGGATCCAGCCGTTCTCGTAACGCCAATGCGGCAGTTCGGCCGCAAGCCGCGCCGCGATCTCCTCTTCGGAATAGGTGCGTTCTTCCTTCGCCATTTCCGCCATCCTTCCCGTGCGCGGCGCGGACGCGCAACATTCTTTCGCCCGGAGGAGATATAGCCTAAACGAACGCAAAGTCTTCAGTCCGACAAAAAGGGGCGGCATGCCGGCTAGTGTGAGCGTCGCGGCGAGCGCGCGGCTGCATCTCGGATTTCTCGACATGAACGGCGGGCTCGGGCGCAAATTCGGCGGCCTTGGCCTTTCGCTCGACGCGCCGGCGACACGGCTGACGCTCGCGCGCGCCGAAGAAAACGCGGTCGAAGGGCCGGAAGAGGCGCGCGGCCTGAAGGCGCTCGAAGCCGCGCAGGCAGCGCTAGGGATAAGGGCGCGCCACGCTTTGACCATCCATGAGGCGATTCCGGCGCATGCGGGATTCGGCTCCGGCACGCAACTGGCGCTGGCGGTGGCGGCGGCGCTGCGCCGGCTCGAAGATCTGCCGCACGCGCCGGCGACGGATGCGGCGCTGATGGCGCGCG
>NZ_JAZHYN010000091.1:0-2515 GCF_036576025.1 Methylocystis borbori
ATGAGTTCATCGAGAAGTCGGCGATCACCTGGTTCAAGGCCTATCTCGACAAGGTCGCCGCCGGCGAAATCCAGCACGCCCAGCGCGGCGACGCCGAAATCAGACAAGGCGCACTCATCAATGCGGCTTAAGGTTTAAGCCGAGGAAGATGTCGCCTAAATCGCAAGAGCGAAGGAGTAGTTGATGGCGCTCAAAATCGTAGCCTCGCAATGCACGAGCTGCTCGGCATGCGAGCCGGAATGTCCGAATGTGGCGATCTATGAAAAGAACGGCACATTCATCATCGACCCCAAGAAATGCACGGAGTGCATCGGGCATTTCGACGCGCCGCAATGCGCTGCGGTCTGCCCCGTCGACGATACTTGTATCATCGACACCTCCTATCCTCGTTACCAGCCGCCGGCGTGAGGGCGATTACGATGAAAGTTACGCTTACTCCGGGGGCGCATAAATTCATCCGCAGGATGATTCAATTCAGCACCAGTCCAGAAGGCGGTTTCCGCCTTCTGGTCACGCCCGGCGGCTGCTCGGGCCTCAGCGCCCAGTTTGACGTCGAGCCCGCGCCTCGCGAAGGCGAGCAGCAATTCGTCTTCGACGGCCTGAAGTTCTTTCTTCCGGCCGAAAGCCGCTTGCTGCTCGATGGGGTCACCATCGATTATGCTGAGTCGGCGACGAGCGGCGGATTGGTTTTCCGCGATCCCAAGAATACGGGAACCTGCTCCAGCCATAGCGCGCCGGCGACGGAACACGCGCACTAACGCGCGAGCGGCAACGAGATGGAACTCGAAGAGAGCTTCGACGAGAAGGAATTTCTCGAGGCGGCGGTTCTTGGCTATGGCCTGCCGCCCGAGGCTCAATTATGTCTCGAATACGCAAGCGACGTCTATGCGGATTCCGAGGAAGCCGAGAAATATCTCAAGGAAGCGGAGAAATTGGCGCCCGATCACGCCGCCGTGCTGATCGGGCTCTACCGCTTTTATTTCTACAAAGGTCGCCTGCAGGAAGCGCTTCATATCGCCAATCTATGTCTGCACAAGGCGGCGCGCGAAAACAACGTGTCGCTCGACTGGCGCAGCGTGAAGCGGGAAGACGCCGTCTTCGATCGTTACGAAGAAATTCTGCCGCGCTTCTTCCTCTTCACGCTCAAGGGTTACGCCTATTTGCAAATGAGGCTCGGCGCGCTCGAGGAAAGCCGCGTCGCCATCATGAAACTGCTCGAGCTCGATCCCTCCGATAAGATCGGCGCGAAAGTGCTCCTGCAAGTTTTGGACAGAGTGGGCCTCGATGAAGAAGACGCGGGAGATTGAGGAGGCGCTGGACTGGCGCGGCGACGAAGTTGACTGCGCCTCGTGTCCGCATCAGGATTTGCGCGCGAGCGGGCGGTGCGAATTGCGCAAGTCCTGCGTTCAGGATCGATATGCGAGGCGCATCGACCGCTTCTTCGAAGGAAATCCCGAATTCGCCGACCGCTATCTCGACCATCCTCATTTCGAGGTGCGGGCGGTTGCGGCGAAATTCGCCAATCCTTTCCTGCTGCCGAAACTGCTCAAGGATCCCGACGAGACGGTGAGATGGGAAGCGGTTCGGCGCCTTCCGACGCGCTATCAGCTCTCCTTGCGCGACGACCCGCATCGCGAGGTCCGCATCCGGATCGCTTCTATTCTGGACGGTCCCGATCTCATCGCGATGAGCAAGGACCCCGATTACTATGTACGTATAGTAGTCGCCAGAAAAATAGATCCGTCATTACTTTCGATGATGATGGACGACGCCGAACAGGAGGTTCGGCGCCTCGTCGCCAAGCGCATCGACCCCAAATGGCTGGGCCGGATGGCCATGGACGCTTCGGCCGACGTGCGGCTCGAAGCCGCGGCGCGCATGTCGGAGAGCCAATTGTCGAGCTTGAAAACCGATCCGGACTGGCGGGTCCGATATTATGTCGTCACCCGCCTGTCGGGGCCGGAAGTGGCGCAAATGGTCGGCGATGTCGACCCGCTCGTCGCCGAGGCGGCGCGCGAAAGGCTCGAGGCGGTCTCCCAAGGCCGTTGAGATCGCCCGCGGGCCTTGCCTAATCGTTGGGCGCTCGCCCCATCCCCCAATGGTTGCCTAAGGACACATTTGTTTTTTGGAAAGGTAACAATGTCGGGAACTCCGTCTCTTGTTAGCTTTCCAACATAGATTTCCTCCCCGCATCAATTTTCATAACTAGATGAAATATAATAATTTTATTGAATGGATTTCCTTGGCACGGCGCTTGCGAAATATGGCCTGCGACACGATCGAGAGCCGACGAACAGCCCTCCCGGGGAAAATCAGTCTCATCACGGTCGGAGCGGCGCAGATCAAAATTCCGCGCAGAGGCGCGGGGGCGAAGGCGTTTAGGGGCCCGAGAGGAGATCAACATGTCGTCACTACGGCAAATCGCGTTTTACGGTAAGGGGGGCATCGGCAAGTCGACGACGTCCCAGAACACGCTGGCGGCGCTGGCGGAATTGGGCCATCGCATCCTGATCGT
>NZ_JAZHYN010000092.1:0-2067 GCF_036576025.1 Methylocystis borbori
CGCGCGCGCTTTCACCGACATCGCCGGCGTTTTGGCGCGAGCCCGGCCCGGGCGGGAGGAGGCGAAAGCTTTCGCCGCGCTCGGCGAGCGGCTCGATCGCATCGAGAGCCGGCTGGACGAGCAGCCGGCGGCCAATGCGCGGCCGATCCGCAGCGCGCTGGCGCGGCTCGAGTCCCGGCTCGATCTTCTCGCGAGCGAGGACCGAGGCGCCGGATTCGAACAGGCGGTGAAAGGTCTCGACCGGCGGATCGCCGATATTGCGCGCCGGCTCGACGACGAGGCGTCGCACGCCCGCGCGGCGAAGGCGCCGCCGCCTTCAGTTGGCGCCGCCGGGATAAGCGACGATGGGTCGCCGCGCGGCGCGGCGCCGCGTTTCGACGCCCTCCAGCAATCGATCGACTCCATCGCGCGGCGATTGGACGGCTTGCGCCAGGACTCGACCGAACGCGCCGATATCGAGATCGTCGCGACGCGTCAGGCCGAAGAGCTTCGCCGCGATATTCAAGACATGGCGAAGGCGATCCGCGAGCTTGCGCCGCGCGCGTCCATCGCCGCGATCGAGACGACGCTGCGCGACCTTTGCGCGCGCGTCGAGTCGCAGCGCGAGCGGGGCGTCGCGGATAGCGCGCTCGCGCCGGCCGAACGGATCGTCGGCGAATTGCGCGCGGTGATGAAGGATCTAGATCCGAGCCCGTTCGTGCGCAATCTTCGCGTCGACATCGAGACCATCGGCCATCGGCTCGACAGATTGCAAGCGCAATCCCTCGACGCCTCGGTCGTGCGCGACCTCGCGCGCGAGACGCATGAGATCAAACGCCAATTGGCGACGCTGGTCGCGCGGCCGATGCCGCTCGAAAAGATCGAGACGCGGCTTCTCGATCTTGCCCGGCGCATCGACGGGCTGAATTTTTCTTCCGGCGCCTCGGCGGCGGATTTGGGCGAAATGATCGGCGCCATCCGCTCCATCGTCTCGGCCGAGACAAGCAAGAATTTCGAGACCTTCAACAATCGTCTGGAGCAGATTGCGCGCAAGCTCGACGATGTCGCCGCCCGCGCCGACGCCGCGCCGCTCGAAGAATTCGTCGCGTCGCTCGCCAAGAAGATCGACTCCGCGCTCGACGGAAAGGCCCAAGAGGCGCAAGCCCACATGCCGGCGATCGAAGAGATCGGCCGCAAGATCGACCGGCTCGAAACGCGTTTCGCCGAAGCGCCGGCGGCCGAGCCTGGCGCCGACCGCCAATTCGCCGATCTCGCGACGCGCATCGACGAGCTTCGCCTGACGCTCGCGCAGCGCATCGACGGCGCCGCCGACGGCGGCCAGTTCGATCCCCAGGCGCTCGAACGCCAGCTCGCGCAGCTTTCCTATAAGATCGACCGGCTCGACGATCCTGCGGCCAATTCCTGGCTCGGCTCCTTGCTGTCGCGCCCCGACCAGCATTCGCGGCTCGACGAAATATCGGAGCGGCTCGAAAGCATGCAGGCCGCGCTCGAAAGCCGCGTCGAGGACGGCGCGCGGATCGAAGCGCGTCAAAGCGATCTCGCCGCTTTGGTCGAGAAGCTCGCCTTGCGCATGAATGAGGCCGTCGACCTCGAAGCCGATGGCGCGCGGGGGAGCGTCGAATCGAGGATCGACGATCTTATCGAGCGCATGGATGGCGCGCGCGTCGCGATGACGGACGCCGCGGAAGCGGCCGTTCGCCGGGCGACGCAGGAGATACTGCGCGAGGCGGCGGGCGTCGACGTGAGCGCGCTGCGGGCGACGGTCGAAAGCGAACTCTTCGACATCCGCAAGGCGCAGGAGGAAAGCGGCCAGCGCGCCCGGGAGACGCTGACCGCCGTGCATGACACCCTGGAGCGCGTCGTCGACCGGCTCACCCTGTTCGAGGAGGAGCTGAACGAGTTGCGCGCCGCGCCCGCAAGGCGCGAGTCGGCGCCGGCAGGCCAGTCGTTGGAGACGGACGAAAGGAGCTTGCATCGCTCCTCCGTGCAGGCGGATTTCATCGCCGCCGCGCGCCGGGCCGCTCAGCAGGCGGCGCTCGAGGCGGACCTGCAGCAGGCGCGGCGGGC
>NZ_JAZHYN010000093.1:0-1879 GCF_036576025.1 Methylocystis borbori
CTGTCGGGCTCCTATGTGATCACGGCGATTGTCGGTTCGCTGGGCTGGGGTCTTTTGTTCTATCCGAACAACTGGCCGGCGATTGCGGCGTTCCATCAGGCGACGGAACAGCATGGCCAGCTGATGACGCTGGCGGATCTGATCGGCTTCCACTTCGTCCGCACGTCGATGCCGGAATACATCCGCATGGTCGAGCGCGGCACGCTGCGCACCTTCGGTAAGGACGTTGTGCCGGTTGCGGCGTTCTTCTCGGGCTTCGTGTCGATGCTGGTGTATTTCCTCTGGTGGTTCATGGGCCGCTGGTATTCGACGACGAAGATCATCGACAAGATCTAAGCCTGCAAGGTCTAAAGCCTGCATGAGGCGGGCGGCGGCGGGATCTCCGCGGCCGTCCTTTCGGAAAGCAATCAAGAGACGCGGCGGGCCGCGGGCGCGCGAAGGGGCTGGGCTGAGGCCTGGTTTATGGCGCGCGGCTTAGGGGTCCGCTGCGAGGGAAAATGCTCCGGCTTGGGCGCGAGGCGCAGGCCGGGAAGAAGAACCTGGGAGGTTTAACGATGAGAAAGTTCGTCAAGCTTGTCGCCTTTGGGGCGGCGGCGGCGGTGGCGGCGACGCTCGGAGCGATCGCTCCGGCTTCGGCCCACGGCGAGAAGTCGCAGCAGGCGTTTCTTCGGATGCGCACGCTGAACTGGTATGACGTTCAGTGGTCGAAGACGACGGTGAACGTCAATGAAGAGCTGATCCTGTCTGGCAAGGTGCACGTCTTCTCGGCGTGGCCGCAGGCCGTGGCCAATCCGCGCGTGTCGTTCCTGAACGCGGGCGAGCCTGGTCCGGTTCTGGTTCGCACGGCTCAGTTCATCGGCGAGCAGTTCGCGCCGCGTTCGGTGTCGCTGGTTCCGGGCAATGACTACGCCTTCTCGATCAATCTGCGCGGCCGTCGCGCCGGCCGCTGGCACGTCCATGCGCAGATCAACGTCGAGGGCGGCGGACCGATCATCGGCCCCGGCCAGTGGATTGAGATCAAGGGCGACATGAAGGACTTCACGGACCCCGTGACGCTTCTTGACGGCTCGACGGTCGACCTCGAGACCTACGGCATCAACCGGGTTTACGCCTGGCATCTGCCGTGGCTGGCGGTTGGCGCGGCGTGGATCCTGTTCTGGTTCGTGCGCAAGGGCATCATCGCCTCCTATCTGCGCGTGGCGACGGGTCAGGAAGCGATCGGCGACGACGACAAGCGGATTGGCGCGATTGTTCTGGCGCTGACCATTCTGGCGACGATCGTGGGCTACGCCGTGACGAACTCGACGTTCCCGCGCACGATCCCGCTTCAGGCCGGCTTGCAGAAGCCGCTGACGCCGATCGTGACGGACGGCACGCCTGGCGTGGGCAAGGAGCAGGTGACGACGGAGCTTCACGGCGGCGTCTACAAGGTTCCCGGCCGCGAGCTGACGATCAACGTCAAGGTCACGAACGGAACCACGGAGCCGGTGCGTCTTGGCGAATACACCACGGCGGGCCTGCGCTTCCTGAACCCCGACGTGTTCACGACCAAGCCTGAGTTCCCGGACTATCTGCTCGCCGACCGCGGCCTCTCGGTCGACCCGACGCCGATCGCGCCGGGCGAGACCAAGGACATCGAAGTCAAGGTGCAGGACGCGCGCTGGGATATCGAGCGTCTGTCCGACCTCGCCTATGACACGGACAGCCAGGTCGGCGGTCTGCTGATGTTCTTCTCGCCGACGGGCCGTCGCTTCGGCGCGGAAATCGGCGGGCCGGTCATTCCGAAGTTCGTCGCCGGCGATATGCCCTAAGCGATCAATAAATATAAGCGCCCCAAGCGCTAGCCTCTCCCCCCGGCGACCCAAATCGCCGGGGGGTT
>NZ_JAZHYN010000094.1:0-1711 GCF_036576025.1 Methylocystis borbori
CTCGAAGCGACGCCCGTCGCCGCCCTGGAGCCGCGCGTGCCGCAGCGCGATCCCTATGCGCTGCGCGCGCTGGCGCTCGTCGGCGCCGTCGCCGCGGGCTTTATCGCGGGCGACCAGAAGGGCGCGCGCCTTTCCGCCGCCTTCGACTGGCGCGCGGCGCCGTCGATTCTCGATACGGCGTCGCGCATCGACGCCTGGCTGGAGCCGCCCGCCTATACCGGCCGGCCGCCCATCGTGCTCGCTGCTGAGAGCGACGCCGCGATCGAAGCGCCGGTAAATTCCATCCTGCGCGTCAGGCCCGCCGACGCGCGCGCGTCGGTCGGCGGCGGACTGGTCGCAATCGCGGAGGCCGCCCGTCAGGAGCCGGTGAAGGAGCAGGCCTTTAAGCTCGCGGGCGACGCGCAAATATCGCTTTCCGACGGCCGCCGCTTCGATCTTGTCGCCATTCCCGACCGGGCGCCGACCATCGCGCTTGTCGAACCGCCGCGCAACAACGCCCGCGGCTCGATGACGCTCGTCTTTCGCGCCGAGGACGATTACGGCGTCGTCTCCGCCGAAGCCGTTTTCAGCCGGCCGCCCGGCGCGGGCCGCGCGCTTTACGACCCGCCGCGGCTTGCGCTGGCTCTGCCGCCGGGCGGCGGCGGGCTCGGCGAAGCGCACGCGACCATCGACCTTGCCGACAGCCCCTTCGCCGGCGCGCAGCTCGCCCTGCGCCTTATCGCCAAGGACGCGGCCGGCAATGAAGGCGCCTCAGAGGAGATCGAGACTCTCTTGCCGCAGCGCCGCTTCACCAAGCCGCTCGCCCGCGCGCTGGCCGAGCAGCGGCGCATTCTCGCGCTCGATCCCGACTCGCGCCCCAATGTCCGCGCCGCGCTCGACGCGCTCTCCATCGCGCCCGAGGTCTTCGAGACGCCTTCCGCCATTCATCTCGGCCTGCGTTCGGCGCGTCGCGGCCTCGAGGGCGTGCGCAGCGACGATGAGCTCCGCAGCGTCGCCGACATGCTCTGGGCGATGGCGCTCAAACTGGAGGAAGGCGATCTCTCTCAGGCCGAGCGCGATTTGCGCGCGGCGGAGAAAGAACTGCGCGACGCGCTGGCGCGCGGCGACAGCGAAGAGGAAATCGCCAAGCGCGCCGCGGAGCTTCGCGCCGCGCTCGACAATTTTCTGCAGCAGCTTGGCGGCCGTCTGCCGCCGGAAGGCGCGCCGCCGCGCGAGACCGCGGGCGACGGCGATACGGTGACGCCGGAAGACCTGCAAGCGATGCTCGACGAGATGAACAAGGCGATGCAGTCGGGCGATACGGCGCAGGCGCAAAAGCTCCTCGACGAATTGCAGGACATTCTCGAAAATCTGCAGACGGCGCAGGGCGGCCGGCGCGGCAATTCGCAGGCGCGGGAAATGTCGCGCGCGCTCGGCGAACTCGACAAGCTTTCGCGCGAAGAGCAGCAATTGCGCGACGACACCTTCCAGGGAATGAACAATCCCGAGGAGGGGGAGGCGGGGCCGCCGCGCGGGCGCCGACAGAGCGGCGGGCGCCAGAACGAAGAGAGCGGCGCCGAGCGCGGCCGCCAGCAGGCGCTCCGCGAACGTCTGGAGCGCCAGTTGGACGCGCTGCGTAAGAACGGCGCGGAGCCGGGCGAGGAGCTGGACGATGCGCGCCGGGCGATGAAGGAGGCCGAACAGGCGCTCGGCGCAAGCGGCGAGGGCCGGG
>NZ_JAZHYN010000095.1:0-1627 GCF_036576025.1 Methylocystis borbori
AGCGAAGGCCGCCCCGAGCGCCCGACGCGCGGCCGCAGGCATGAGCGCGGCGCCGATCGTGGCCAAGATCGCGGTCCGGGACGGTGGCGCCGGTCGGCGCCGCTGCCGGATGAGTTTCGCGACCCCTCCGCGGTCTTCCCGGCTGACGAAGGCGTTGTCGAACTCGAAGGCTTCGTTTCGCCGCGCGAAGCGCATATGCCGGAGTTTCCGCCGGCCCCCGTCAATGGCGACGCCGCGCCTGTAAACGGGGAGATTTCCGCCGAGACGACGGGCGCGGCGATCGTCGCCGTGGAGACGGCTGCGCCGCCGCCCGAGACGGCGCCGCCTCCGGCGCCTTCCGCGCCCCGCGAGCCGACGCAAGTCGTCATCACCGAGGCGGATCCCAATCGTCCCAAGAAGGGCGGCTGGTGGCAGCGCGTGCGCACGCCGTTCGGCGGGTAAACGAGTCTGTCGACGAGCGGGGCGTTTATCGCCGCGCTAAACGCCCCGGCCCCTCACCTTACCTCTCCCCGCAAGCGGGGAGAGGGGTCATCAGCGCTACGCCTGCCGCCTCTTCTCCCCGCTTGCGGGGAGAAGTGAGATGAGGGGCTTGGGGGTTCTCGCGAGCGGACATTATCGCCGCCCCAGCAGCCACGCCTCCAGTCGTTCGACTCCTTCCGCGACATCCGCCGCCGCGCCTGCGTAAGAGAGCCGCAATGTGCGCGCGCCGCGTCGCGGGTCGAAATCGAGGCCAGGCGTCGCCGCGACGCCCGCCTCATGCAGCATGCGCCGACAAAACGCCGTCGAATCGTCGGTGAAGCGCGAGACGTCGGCGTAGATGTAAAAGGCGCCGTCGGGCGGGGCGAAATCGCCAAGGCCCATTCTGGGCAGGCGCTCGATCAGCAGCGCGCGGTTTTGCGCATAGACGGCGCGGTTCGCTTCGAGTTCCTCGCTCGCGTCGAAGGCGGCGAGCGCCGCTTTTTGTGAGAGCGTCGGCGCGCAGATCGCGAGCGATTGCTGCAGCCGCTCAAGCGGGCGCATCAACTCCTGCGGCGCGATGAGCCAGCCGAGCCGCCAGCCGGTCATGGCGTAATATTTCGAGAAAGAGTTGACGACAATGGCGCGCCGCGAATGGCGCAGCGCGCTTTGCGCGGGCGCCGCATATTCGAGGCCATGATAGATTTCGTCCGAGACGAGGACGATTTTCGCCTCGTCGCAGAAGGCGCAGATGCGCGCAAATTCCTCCGCCTCGATCATCGCGCCGGTGGGATTGGCCGGGCTCATCAACAGTGCGCCGTCGAGCTTTTTATCGCGATGCGCGGCCTCCAGCATCGCCGCCGTCGGCGCGAAGCGCGTTTCGGGACCGACGTCGACGCCGACGGCCTCCAATCCGAGCGCGGCGAGAATATTGGCGTAGGCCGGATAGCCGGGCAGGGCGACGGCGATGCGCGCGCCAGGATCGAACGCGGCGAGAAAGGTGAGAAGAAAGCCGCCCGAGGAGCCGGTCGTGACGATGACGCGCTCATGAGAAACCTCGACGCCGTATTTCTCGCCATAGCTGCGGGCGATGCGCGCGCGCAGTCCGGCGTCGCCCAGCGCCTCGCCGTAGCCGATGGCGCCGTCGCGCAGCGCCGCCATGGCCGCCTCG
>NZ_JAZHYN010000096.1:0-1520 GCF_036576025.1 Methylocystis borbori
GCCGCATTGATGAGTGCGCCTTGTCTGATTTCGGCGTCGCCGCGCTGGGCGTGCTGGATTTCGCCGGCGGCGACCTTGTCGAGATAGGCCTTGAACCAGGTGATCGCCGACTTCTCGATGAACTCATGCGCATATTCGTCGACAGGCTCGATCCCGGCCTTGATCAGGTCGTTCTTCGGGCACCCGCCGATCTTCGCCACAAACACCGCATGGCAGTCGTTGATCGCCCGGATCACCGTCTCCAGGCTGTCCTCGTCGCCATAGCCGCCCTGGCAGTAAAGATCGACGCGGCGATGACCAACGAACTTCGCCCCGGAGGTCGACAGCTCATAGACCTGGAACTCCTTCGCATGGCCGAAATGCTCGTTGATCAGGCCCGAGCCCTTCGTCGCCACCGCGATCAGAAGCTTGATGTCGCTCTGAGCCCCGGCCAGCGTCGCAAGCTCTTCCTGCTTCGCCGCAACCTTCGCCTGACGCTCTTCCTCGACCTTCGCCTGATAGGCCTGGCGCGCGTCGAGATCGTAATCGACCTCCATCGCCATGATCTTCTCGGTCGTGAACTCCGCGCTGCGGTCCTCGCCCAGAAGGCCCACCGCGTCCGCCCGGCACTGGCGGCAGTGGCGCATCATGTTCATCTCGCCTTCGCAAGAGTCCTGAAGCGCCTTCAGCTCCTGCGCCGACGGGCCGCGCTGGCCGGTCAGCCCGAACACCGTCCCATGCTCCGGAGACGAAATCAGCGGCATGATGTTGTGCAGGAACGCCCCGCGCGACTTCACCGCCCGGTTCACCTCGATCAGGTGACGGTCGTTGATCCCCGGGATCATCACCGAGTTCACCTTGCACAAAATCCCGCGCTCGGTGAGCATCTCGAGGCCCTGCAGCTGGCGGTCGGTCAAAAGCTTCGCCGCCTCGACGCCCGTGTAGCGCTTATGCTTCCAGAACACCCAGGGGTAGATCCGCGCGCCGACCTCGGGGTCGACCATATTGATCGTGATCGTCACGTGGTCGACGTTGAACCCCGCGATCGTGTCGACGTGATCGGGCAAAGCCAGGCCGTTCGTCGACAGGCACAGCTTGATGTCCGGCGCCGTCCGCGCGATCAGGTCGAAGGTCTTGAAGGTCTTCTCCGGATTGGCCAGAGGATCGCCGGGGCCCGCAATGCCCAGAACCGTCATTTGCGGAATGGTCGAGGCGACCGCCAGAACCTTCTTCGCCGCCTGCTCCGGCGTCAGCTTCTCGCTCACAACGCCCGGACGCGACTCATTGGCGCAATCATATTTGCGATTGCAGTAATTGCACTGGATGTTGCACGCCGGCGCCACCGCCACATGCATGCGCGCATAGTGATGATGCGCCTCTTCGCTGTAGCAGGGATGGTTCTTCACCTTCTCCCATATGTCCGTCGGCAGATCCCCCTCGCCCGCCGCCGAGCCGCAGGACGCCTTCCCGCTGCCCCCAGACGTCCCGCACCCCTTGTGCTCCGCGATCTTCTCCATAATCCCGGCAAGAGCCTCAGTCGT
>NZ_JAZHYN010000097.1:0-1500 GCF_036576025.1 Methylocystis borbori
CGTCGCGACGCGCGCATGCGAGCGCGGCCGAAGCCGAGGCGCCCGGCAACGCGAGGGCGCCGAACGCCAGCAGCGCGGCCGAAAGACGCGCGGGGATGAGATTCATCAGATCGTCGCAGCGCGCCGCCGCCCAGCCGAAGGCGAAATGCCGCTCGGACTTGTGGCCGATCATGCTGTCGGCGGTGTTGACCGCCTTATAGGCGAGCGCGCCCGGCAGGCCGAAGAGCGCGAGCCAGAAGGCCGGCGCGACGACGCCATCGGAGAAATTCTCGGCAAGACTCTCGATCGCCGCGCGCGCCACGCCCGCCTCGTCGAGCGTCGCCACGTCGCGGCCGACGATTTTCCCCGCCGCGCGCCGCCCGTCTTCGAGCGAAAGGGCGAGGGCGCGCTCGACCGCCGCGACATGCTCGTGGAGGCTTTTCTGCGCGAGAAGGCTCGACGCGAGAACGGCGAGAGCGATCCATCCAAAGGGAAGGGCGAGCAGGGCGCGTTCGATCAACAGGCCCGCAAAGAGCGCCGCCCCGAGGACGATGAGAAGCGCCGCGCCGCCCTTGGCGCGCCTGACCGCGAAGGCGTCGGCTTCGCGATTGAGGCGCGCATCCAGCGCGTCGATCAGCGCGCCGAGCCAGGAGACGGGATGGCCAATGCGGGCGAAGAGAGAGTCGGGGTAGCCGACGCCCGCCTCGATCGCGAGCGCCGTCAAGGCGAGCTTAAAGCTCACCGCCCAAAGAGCGCGGTGATCGAGGCTTTCGCCAGCGCGTTCTGATTGATCGTGAAGCCCGCGATGGCGGTGCGCCCATGTCCGGCGTCGCCGAGTTTTTCCGTCTTCAGCGCATAGACGGTGAAGACGTAGCGATGAGGCTTGCCCGGCGGCGGGCAGGGGCCGCCATAGGCCTTATCGCCGAAATCCGTCTCGAGCTGCTTGGCGCCCTCCGGCAGGTTTTTGCCGGAGGCGTGGCCCGCGTCCCGTTTCAGCCCGCGCACGTCGGGCGGAATATCGACGACAAGCCAGTGCCAGAATCCGGCGCCGCCCGTCGGCGCGTCGGGATCATGGACGAGCACCGCAAGGCTCTTCGTGCCGGCCGGGGGCTCGCTCCAGGAAAGCTCCGGCGAGAGGTTGCCGCCCGTGCAGCCGAAAGAATCATAGACATGTTTCATGTCGATGGTTTTGCCTTCGGCGATGTCGGGGCTTTGGAGCTCAAAGGCCTGGACGCCCTGCGCCTCCGCGGCGAAGGCGGCGAGGGCGAAGAAAGATGAGACGCTGCGCATCATTTAAGCGTGCTCCCGATTTGGAAATGACGGCCCGTTTTAGCCCATCGGCGCGCCGGTGTCGCGCGCGCGCGCTTCGCGGTAAAGAAGACGCATGAGCGAAGCCGAAAAGGGCCATCCCCTGCGTCGGGGCTGGACGACAGGCGCCTGCGCCACGGCCGCCGCGCGCGCCGCTTTCGAGGCGCTCGTCTCCGGCGCGCCGCCGCCGGACCCGGTCGAGATCGCGCTGCC
>NZ_JAZHYN010000098.1:0-1019 GCF_036576025.1 Methylocystis borbori
ATCAGGCGCTGAACGTTGATCAGCAGCTGAAGCACGACGCCGAACACGCCAAGCGCCATCCAGCCGAAGAACACGAAGCCCCAATGCAGCGGCGCAACGAACAGCTCTTCCATGAACCAGAAGGTGTGGCCCCACTCATTCAGGCCAACGTTCGGGATGATCATGAACGGGCCAATCGCCACGATCAGATACGCGAGGGAGTAGCCCTTCGCGAAATACGGAAGACGGGTCTTCGCATAGAAGAAGCCGCCAACCGCGATCACCGAGTAGATCGGGTAGCTCATATAGAACTCGATGATGTGCGACGGCGTGAAGTCCGTGTCGCGAATCACCGTCATGTGCCAGGTGCCGTCCTGCTCCGTGAAGAACGACGCGCCCCAGTAAATGGCGATGCCGTAAATCACCAGCCATTGCACCTCAACAACGAGGCGGCGCATCTCTTCGCGCGCCGTCAGCGTCGAGAAGTCGCGCGTGCGCGTCTTCCAAAGATAGCCCGCAAGGCCAATGCCGGAAATCAGCTCCAGCGGAATCTCAGTCCAAAGGATCGACATCCAATAGGTCTGAAATTCCGGCGCAAACGAGTCGAGGCCAGCGCGCCAGCCATAAATCTGCTCGTAAATGCGAACGACCAGATAAAACCCGTTCAGAACGGCCAAGCCGATCCACATGCCCTTCAGGTCAACTACAGCTTCCGTGCCAGCAGCGGCCCGGGCCGCTGTGTCAGTCGTCGAGCTCATACCTTTCTCCTCCTAATTCTGCTCCCAGGGATATGCGCGTGACCGGTTTCGCTCCGCCTCCCACAACAGAGCCGCTTCGTCCTCGTTTTTCACAAAAAGCGCCGCGCGCCCTACAGTTCTTCGTAGAACCACGCTCCCCGCCCTTGCTTGGCGCCGCCTTCCCCAATCCCAGCCAGCCAAACCCCGCCCGCAGGCAAAGCCCTAACCAGCCAAAATCAGACCCGGCGGCTTGTTGTTATCGGACGAATACCGACGTCGCCGCCTAAGCAAAAATCCCGGCCC
>NZ_JAZHYN010000099.1:0-1018 GCF_036576025.1 Methylocystis borbori
GCGCCGCCCGTGATCGCGCCAAGCGCGAAGCCGCCGATGCCGGCGGCGATGGCGGGACCGGCGGAATCGGCCTGCGCCGGCGCGGTCGGCGCGAGCGTCAGGGCGCCGATCGCGAGAACCCCCGCAAGCATCGCGATTTTATTGCGCATCTCTCTCTCCCAGTGACAAGCCGCTCGCGCGCGCCGATACGCGTCGGCGGCCGCGAGACTGCGAGAATAAGAGCGATCATGTAGACGAAGCGTTAACGCCGCCTCTCGTCTTCAGAGCTGCGAGAATTTGGGCTTCGATCCAGGTTTTGGCGCCGGCTTGACGAAGGCGGGCTCCCTGATCGTCTCGCCGCCGCTCTTGAGCGTCGGCGCCTCATTGGCTTCGCGCGACGGCTCCCGGGGACGGAAAGCGCCGGCAAGCGCCCTGGCGGCGGCAAGCTCTTTCGAATCGAGCCGCGCGCCGATCTCGTCGCGCTTCTTGGCGGCGTCCTCGTCGCCCTGATCCGCTGCGGCGGAGAGCCAGACATAGGCCTGTTTGAGATCCTGGCTTACGCCAAGCCCGCGCGCGTAGAGGATCGCGAGATTGAACTGGCTGTCGCGCACGCCAAATTCGGCGGCCTTGCGAAACCATTCGGCGGCGCCGGCGTAATCGGGCTTGTCTTCGCCGCCTTCGGCGAGCAGCACCGCGAGATTATGCATGGCGCGGGCGTTTCCGGCCTCGGCCGCGAGCCGGTACCATTTGCGGGCGCGCGCATAATCGCGCTCGACGCCGACGCCCTTCTCATACATCGAGCCGATGCGATATTGCGCCGGCGCGACGCCCTGCCCGGCGGATTTTTCGAACCATTGCGCCGCCGCCTTGGCGTCGCGCGCGACGCCACGCCCTTCGATAAGCCGCGCGCCGATCTCATATTGCGCGCTCGCCTCGCCCTGCGCGGCGAGGCTCTCGATCGCGGCGAAAGCGTCCCCGGCCGAAAGCGGCGGCGCGCTGATCGCGCCGGTCGGCGTCGGATCGATCGGCGCCTGCGCGC
>NZ_JAZHYN010000009.1:0-83610 GCF_036576025.1 Methylocystis borbori
GGGCGGCGCCAACGGCGGCCGACGATATGGCGCTCTCGGAATCGGTCGCCGCCTATGCCCGGCAGGCGCGCGGCGGGCGGCTTGAGCCCGCGCACATCTCGCGCCTCATCGGAGCGCAGTTGACCCTGCCAGATCCGGCGCAAGCCGTGGCGGACGTCGCGAACGCCGGCGCGAGCGCCGGCGAGACGCTCTCCGCCTTTAACCCGCCCCATTACGGTTACCAGCAATTACGCGACAAGCTCGTCGAATTGCGCTCGCGGCGCGCCGGCGCGCCCGCCTCCGACGCGCTCCTCGCCGCGGCAAGCGCGGCGCAAAGCGACGCATCGCCGGCGGAAGGCGGGGCCAAGCGCCGCCGCGCCGCGGTTCAAGGGGCGACGAACTCGCGGCTCGAAGGCGAGATCATCGCCAATATGGAGCGCTGGCGCTGGCTCCCGCGCGATCTCGGCGAAGAGCGCGTCGAGGTGAATATCCCCGATTTCGAACTGGCGCTGGTGCGCAATGGCGAAGTCGCGCATCGCACCCGCGTCATCGTCGGCAAGGAAACGACGCCGACGCCGATCTTCTCCAACGCGCTGAAGTTCATCATCGTCAATCCCTATTGGAACGTGCCGCCGTCGATCATCAATAAGGAAATGGGCGGCGACGCCTCGGCGATCGCGGCGCGCGGCTACCAGGTCTTCTATCGCAACGGCAAGCTCGTCGTGCGCCAGCCGCCCGGCGAACGCAATGCGCTCGGCCGCATCAAATTCATGTTCCCCAATGATTTCGCCGTCTATCTGCACGACACGCCGTCGCGCAATCTGTTTTCGGCGTCATTCCGCGCCTTCAGCCACGGCTGCATGCGCGTCGATGAGCCCTTCGCGCTCGCCGAGGCGGTGCTGGGGCCGGGCAGCGGCTGGTCGGAAAGCCGCGTGCGCAAGCTCATTGGCGGCTCGGAGCGCTACATCAATCTCTCCAAGCCGCTGCCGATCCATATCGAATATTTCACGGCCTATGTGGACGAAGGCGGGCGCCTCGTGCTGCGGCCGGACCTTTACGGCTATTCCGCCCGCGTGCGCCGCGCATTAGGGTTGGAAAGCTGAAGCGATCGCTCACCGCCGCGCCGAAAAAAGCGCGGCGCAGCCGACGGTCTCGATAGAGACGCGGCTGAAGCGTTTCTCCAATTCGCCCGTCAGCGTCTCCAGATCGTCTTGCGTATTGGAGAACACGCCCTTCGAATTATAGAAAGCCATGAGGTGGCGCGCCGCCCATCCCCGCGCGACGCCGCCTTGCAGAAGCGTCGCGCCGAAAACAACTGCGCCGGGATTCATCAGCGGCATGAGAAAATCGAAAGCGCGCGCTTTCGTCGCCATGTCTCCGGGCAGACAATGCAAGAGATAGTTGACGCCGACGGAGTCGAAACGCGCGCCTTCAAAAGCGATCTCCTCCAGAACATTGCGCGCATAGACCTCCGGCTCGTAACGCGCGATGCGGCGCGACGCGAAGGAGAGCGCGTCGCCATTGAGGTCCATCAGCGCGACGCGCGGCCTCGGCGTCGGAAAACGGCAGCGATCGAGAAAATAGCCCGTGCCCACGCCGACATCGAGATGATTGCCGCTGACGCTCCGATTATAATGGGCGAGCAGCCGCGCCGTGGGGCATTTCCATATGAAGCGATTGGAAAGCCCCAATACAATGAGATCATAGACGGCGAGCGTCTTGGGCGTATAGATCGCCTGGCCGGCGCGGATTTCTTCGGGCGTGGCGGACATGGGTTTCTCCGATGAGAGGCGCTGGAGCAGGCTGGCTCGACCGTCTGGAAAACCTATCGCATAAGAACGACAGAGGTTGACGAAATTCAATGGCGCCGCCGCCCCTACTCGCCCTCCAAGACGTTATGCTCACTCTCGGCGGCAAGCCGCTGCTCGAAGGCGCCGATCTTTCGGTCGCTCCCGGCGCGCGGCTTTGCGTCGTCGGCCGCAACGGCTCCGGCAAATCGACGCTGCTCAAGATCGCCGCGGGCGAGATCGAGGCGGATGGCGGGAAACGCTTTCTGCAGCCCGGCGCATCGCTTCGCTATCTGCCGCAGGAGCCGGATTTCTCTGGCTTCGCGACGGCGCTCCGCTACGTCGAAGCCGGCCTTGGTCCGCTCGACGATCCTCATGTCGCGAAGACGCTGCTCAACGATCTGGGGCTTGCGGGCGACGAGGACCCCGCGCGCCTCTCAGGCGGCGAAGCGCGGCGCGCGGCGCTCGCACGCGTTCTCGCGCCGGAGCCCGACATTTTGCTTCTCGACGAGCCGACGAACCACCTCGATCTGCCGACGATTCTCTGGCTCGAGGAAAAGCTCGCCGGTCTGCGCTCGGCGCTGGTCCTCATCAGTCACGACCGCCGCTTCCTGCAGGATCTGACGCGCGAAACCCTGTGGATCGATCGCGGCCGCACGCGCCATCTTGCGCGCGGCTTTAAGGAATTCGAAGCTTGGCGCGACCGCGAACTCGAAGAAGAAGAAAAGCAGCAGCACAAGTTGGAGCGCAAGATCGTCGCCGAGGAGCATTGGCTGCGTCATGGCGTTTCCGGCCGTCGCAAACGCAATGTGAAACGACTCGCAAATTTGGGCCAATTGCGCGCCGACCGGCGCAACCGCGTCATGCCGACCGGCGACGTGAAGCTCGAAGCGAGCGAGGCGCAGCTTTCCGGAACGCTCGTCATCGAAGCGATCAAGATCTGCAAGTCGTTCGGCGAACGCGTCATCGTCGAGAATTTCACGACGCGCATCTTGCGCGGCGACCGCCTCGGGATCGTCGGCGCCAATGGCGCCGGCAAGACGACGCTCGTCAATCTCCTGACCGGCGCGCTCGCGCCGGGTAGCGGCAAGATTCGCCTCGGCGCCAATATAGAAATGGCGACTCTGGAGCAAAGCCGCGCGAACCTCGATCCGGCGACGACATTGCAGGACGCGCTGACGGGCGGCGGCTCCGATATGGTCGAAATCAATGGCGCGCCGCGCCATGTTGTCGGCTATATGAAGGATTTTCTGTTCAAGCCCGAACAGGCGCGCACGCCCAGCGGCAGGCTTTCGGGCGGCGAGCGCGGCCGCCTGATGCTCGCGCGCGCATTGGCGAAACCTTCCAATCTGCTCGTGCTCGACGAGCCGACGAACGATCTCGATCTCGAAACGCTCGATCTTCTCGAAGAAATGCTCGCCGACTATCCAGGCACGCTCATCGTCGTCAGCCACGACCGCGATTTTCTCGATCGCGTGGCGACAAGCGTGTTGATGAGCGAAGGCGCGGGACGTTGGATCGAATATGCCGGCGGCTACAGCGATATGGCGGCGCAACGCGGCGCGGGCGTCGACGCGCGCGCAAGCGCCGCGCCGGCGCGGGAAGCAAAGGAACGCGCCCCAAAGGCGGCGAGCGAAAAGCCTCAAGCGAAAACGAAGCTCTCCTTCAAGGAGCAGCACGCGCTCACGACTCTGCCGGCGAAAATCGAGGAGCTGCGCGCCAAATGCGACAAGCTGCAGGCGCTGCTCGACGACCCCGATCTCTATGCGAGCGATCCCGCCAAATTCGCCAAGGCGAGCGAAACCTTCGGCGCCCTTCGCGCCGAACTCGCGGGAGCCGAGGACGAATGGCTGACGCTTGAAATCAAGCGCGAAGAAGGCCAGCCAAGCTGACGCGCGACGTCCCGCATGGCGCTCGCATAATGGAAATCTTCCATGCAAACTGCGGATGGTCGTTGTTGATCGCCCGCGACCGCATGGCTAGATGTCGCCGGTCAGCTTCCAAACGAAGCGCCACAGCCAGCCAGCGCATGCGCGCGCAAGCCAGCCAGCAATATTTCTGGGAGGATCGGCAACGCCATGCGCGCATATTTCACTCTTGGGCGAAGCTTCGCCCCGACCGTCTTGGTCCTTGCGAGCTCGATCGCATGTTCCAGCCTTTCATCGGCCGGCGAGACGGTCGAGATCAAAATGCTCAACAAAGGCGCCGACCGCTATATGGCGTTCGAGCCGGAGGTCGTGCGGATCAAGCCCGGCGACACGGTCAAATTCGTCGCGACTGACAAGGGACATAACGCCGTCGCGATAAAGGAGCTGCTGCCTCCGGGCGCGGAAGCCTTCCGCGGCAAGATCAACGAAGAATTGACGGTCACGCTGTCGGCGCCGGGCGTCTACGGCTTCCGCTGCGATCCGCATTATACGCTCGGCATGGTCGGCGTCATTGTCGTCGGCGAGCCGACCAATCTCGATGCGGCGAAGCAGGCGAAGCTGCCAGGCAAGGCCGGCGAGGTGATGACGAAGCTCCTGGGAAGCCTCTGAGCCTCGATCGGCTGTTTAACGGCGCGGGCGTCATTCAACGACATGGCGCCCGCTTCGGCGGAAACCGCTTTACGCGCGGCGTTTGACGGCTGGCCAGCGGATAAGCGCACGCCAGTCGCCCTTGGCGATTCGGGGAAGCAAGGCGGCGGTCAGCAGCGGGCCGACGACGAGGCCAAGCAGCGCATGGCTGAAATCGCCGGTCGCGCCTTTTAACCAGCCGACGAAATAGGGACCAACGAAGCCGGAGAGATTGCCGATCGAATTGACCAGCGCGACGCCGACGACGAGATCAGCGCCCGCGAGCGTGAGCGTCGTAAGGCTCCAGAAAGTGGGCAGCGCGGCGAGCGTGCCCATGCTGGCGACGGAAAGCGCGGCCATGGCGAGAAACGGCGCCTCGGCGTAAGCGGCCGAGGCCGCAAGGCCAAAACACGCGATCAGCGCGACGGCGCTCGTATGCGCCACACGCTCCTCGCGCGCATCCGACAGCCAGCCCCAGAGCGCCATCGCCAATACGCCGAAGACATAGGGGATCGCCGTGAGAAATCCGGCCGCGACGACTCCGACGCCAAAAGTCGAAATGATCTGCGGCAGCCAGAAGCCGACGCCATAGAGAGAAACGACGATGCCGAAATAGGCCGCGCCGAGCACAAACACGCGCGGATTGCGCAGCGCCCGCCAATGGTTTTCGCCCTCGCTTGCGGGCCGCCGCTCGGCGTCCAGCCGCGCCTGCAATAATTCGCGCTCGTCATGAGTGAGCCATTTCGCCTCGCGCGGGCAGTCGGGAAGATAGAAAAAGGCGACGACGCCCAGAACGATCGCCGGCGCGGCTTCGATGAGGAACAGCCAGCGCCAGCCGCTGATTCCGCCGACGCCGTCCATCGTCCCCAGCAGCGAGCCGGAGATCGGCGCGCCAAAGGCGCTCGCCAGGGGAACGGCGAAAAGGAAGGCCCCCAATATGCGGGCGCGTTGTGCGGCGGGGATCCAATAGGTGAGATAGAGAATGACGCCAGGGGCAAAGCCCGCCTCGGCGAAGCCGAGCGCGAGCCGCAGGCCGACGAAGCTTGCGCCGCTCCAGACAAAGGCCGTCAGCGCCGAAATTGCGCCCCAGCTGATCATGATGCGCGCGATCCAGATGCGCGCGCCGACGCGATGCAGAATATAATTGCTCGGCGCTTCGAACAGGCAGTAGCCGAGGAAGAAGACGCCGGCGGCCGCGCCGAAAAACTCCGGCGTGAAGCCCATCTCCTTGTTCATCTTCAAGGCGGCGAAGCCGATGTTGACGCGATCGAGATAGGCGACGATGAAACCGATGACGAGAAAAGGGATCAACCGCCGCGCGACTTTCGCGACGACGTCGTCAGAAGCTTCGTCGTCTGGCGCGGAGGCCGCTTGCGCGGCTTGCGTGAGCGACTGCGACAAGGGCTAAATTCGCTCGAAGCGCATCAGGCGATGCCAGCGATGCTTGGCGTCGCCCGGCAGGCGTCTCAAGCCCGCGGCGCGCGCCTGCGAATCCAAAAGGGACAGAGGCTCCGGCCAGTCGCTCGTCGAGATATGCTCGATAATCGCATCCCTCTCGAGGGCGGAAAGGCCCTCCCACCCCGAGTCGATCCAGTCGAAATAATGGCGCAGATAGTCGTCGCGCGTCTCATCCTCTTCGCGCGTCGTATCGACGAGCAGAATCACGCCGCCCGGGGCGAGCGCCCGCGCGGCGCGGCGGAAAAACTCGGCCTTTTCCTCGGTCGAAAGATGATGCAGGACGAAGCTGCTGTGAATGGCGTCATAGACGGCGCCGCCGTCGAGCGCCGACAGCATGTCGCTATGCGCGAGCTCCACCGCGCAAGGCAGGGATTTAAGATTAGCCGCCGCAAGCGCGAGCGCCGTATCGGAAAGATCCACGCCCTTATAGCGTCCTGGCGGCGCGCGCAGCAAAACCGGGGCGAAGACGCTGGCGTCGCCGCAACCAAGATCGAGGAGGGAATAGGCGCGATCGCCGAAACGCGATTTAAGCCCGCGCTCCACCTCCTCGGAGAGCGCGCGGTGAAACATGAAATCCCTGACGACGACCTTTTTATAGGTGTCCCAAAGATCGAATATCTCACCCGAATATTCGGTCTGCTGATGAGCGGCCATTCCGCGCAGCCCCTGTTGTCGGCGCTCTATTTAAGCGCGAAGCCTAGCACGTTCAGCGCGTCGCGAAGGCGATCGCGTCCGCTCATGGCCTCGACGCCGCGCACGCGCGAGAGCACCTGCCGTATCCAGCCTTGATCGGGCAGGCCCTGCTCCCTTTGGAAGTCCTTGAACTTGATGTCAAGCGTCTCGATCGCTTCGCGCTGCGCGTCGCCCCATTCATATTGCTCGCGATGCAGCACCGCCGCCTGGCCGAGGCGCGGCTTGACGCCGGCATTGGCGGCGGGATCGGGGACGCCGACGGTCATGCCGAAAACCGCGAAGACATTGGGCGGAAGGTTCAGCTCCTTCGCGACTTCCTCGGGCTTGTTGCGCATGGCGCCGATATAGCAGCAGCCGAGGCCCAGCGACTCGAGCGCCGTCACGGCGTTCTGTGCGGCGAGCGCCGCGTCGACGACGCCGGTGAGAAAGATTTCGAGATAGGGAAGCGCCGCCGCGTCGCGCCCTCTTTCGCGCCCAAGATTTTCAAGCCGCGCGAGATCGCAGAGCCATATAAGCAGCAGCGGACAATCGCGAACATGCTTTTGTCCGCCGGCGAGATCGGAGAGGCGAATCTTACGCGCCTCGTCTTCGACGGCGACGACGCTCCAGACCTGCAGGTTGGAGGAGGTCGAAGCCGATTGCGCGGCGGCGACGATCGTCTCCAGCGCGCCTTCGGGCAGTTTCTCAGGCAGAAAATTGCGATGCGAACGATGCGCGAGAATAAGCTCCAGCGTGTCGTTCCATTGCGCGGGTTTGGGCGAGTCCTCGCGCCGATAGCGCGCGAACAGGGCCGCCGCGCCGCGCGGATCGATACTTTCAGGAGTGACAGGCTTGTTCATGGCGCTCCTTTAGGGCCATCTCCTGGGCGGCGCAATGCGCGGCCCAGGGCTCATTGACTTTATTGTATATTATGAAAATATACAGAAATGGTCAATTTCGAACAGATTGTCGGTTTCGAATGGGACCAGGGCAATGCGCGCAAAAGCTTCGACAAGCATGGCGTGAGCCAGGGGGAGGCCGAACAGATTTTCGGCAACGATCCGCTGATCGTGACGGACGATCTCGCGCACAATCAAAGCGAGCCGCGTTATCACGCGCTCGGCCGAACCGACGGCGCCCGATTGCTCCATGCGACCTTCACGCTCCGCGCGAACGGGACGCGCATCCGCATCATTTCGGCGCGAGACATGAGCCGCAAGGAACGACAACGCTATGAGCAAGACGACTAAGCCGCTCCCCACCTTCGCGACCGAGGCGGAGGAGCGCGCCTATTGGGAAAGTCACGACTCCGCCGATCACGTCGACTGGAGCAAGGCGAAGCGCGTTCGCTTGCCAAATCTCAAACCCTCGACGACGTCGATCTCGCTACGGCTTCCTATCGGCCTGCTTGAACAGATAAAGATCGCCGCGAACAAGCGCGACGTTCCCTATCAATCGCTCATAAAGATCTGGCTTGCGGAGAAGCTTCGCTGACTCATAAAAATCCAATTATCCGCGCGCTTGGCGCGTCATTCCCGGCAGGCCGAAGGCCTGACCGGGAAGCCAGAGCGACATAATGATTGCTGTAACTCTGGATTCCCGATCGCGCGCTTTGCGCGCGTCGGGAATGACATTCGGGCGGCTCCGCCGAGTAAAGCGTTACACGCGCTTTGGCACGAGAATCGCGCGAAAATCATTGACGTTCGTCCGCGTCGGCCCGGTGACGATAAGATCGCCGAGTTTTTCGAAAGCGGCATAGGCGTCGTTATTGGCGAAATGCGCCTTGAGATCGACGCCCGCCTGTTTCGCGCGTTGGAAAGAGTCCGCCGTCATGATCGCGCCGGCGTTGTCCTCGCTCCCGTCTATGCCGTCGGTGTCGCAGGCGATCGCCGATATGCCGCCAAAGCCTTCGAGCGCGAGCGTAAGGCCGAGCAGAAATTCCGCGTCGCGCCCGCCGCGGCCCTTGCCGCGCACGGTGACGGTGGTCTCGCCGCCGGAGATGATCGCAACGGGCGGCTCGAAGGGCTGACCATGAAGGGCGATCTGCTTCGCGACGCCGGCGTGCACCAGCGCCACGTCGCGCGACTCGCCTTCGAGATCGCCGAGGACGCAGGGCGTAAAGCCGGCCGCTTTCGCCACCGCCGCGGCGGCGTCGAGCGAGCCCTGCGGCGTGGCGACGAGGATATTTTGCACATTGTCGAAAATCGCGTCGCCCGGCTTTGGCGTTTCGCAATTTGGATTTTCGAGATGTTTCAGCACCGCCGCCGGCGCGTCGATCTTATATTTGGCGATGACGGCGAGCGCGTCCTCGCGCGTCGTCGGATCGGGAACGGTCGGGCCGGAGGCGATGACCGAGAGATCGTCATTCGGCACGTCAGAAATCATCAGCGCAACGACGCGCGCGGGCGACGCGGCGCGCGCCAGCCGTCCGCCCTTGATCGCGGAAAGATGTTTGCGCACGCAATTCATCTCGGAAATATTCGCGCCGCTCTTTAAGAGCGCCTTGTTGACTGCCTGCTTTTCTTCGAGCGTCACGCCCTCGGCCGGCAACGCCATCAGCGCCGAGCCGCCGCCGGAAATCAGCGCGAGCACGAGGTCGTCGGGGGTCAACCCTTCCACCTTCTCGTAGATTCGTTTCGCCGCTTCGCGTCCCGCGGCGTCCGGCACGGGGTGCGAGGCCTCAATCACTTCTATGCGTTGCGTCGGCGCGCCATGCGCATAGCGCGTGACGACCAGGCCTTCGAGCGGACCCTGCCAATGCGCCTCGACGGCCGCCGCCATGGAGGCCGCCGCCTTGCCGGCCCCGACGACAATCGTCCGCCCCTTTGGGGGCGCGATCTTCGCAAGATACGGCGGCAGGCAGACGGCGGGCGACGCCGCGCCGACGGCGGCGTCGAACATGGCGCGAAGGAGGGTGTGGAAATCGTCGGACATCGCGCCTTTCTACCTTGTTCTCTTGGCAATCTGTCGGTCAGCGCCGTGGACTTGCGACAACCGTCGGCGCTGTCTTTTCAGCATCTCGAGCGCCCGTCAACCGGGCGCGGAGTCGCGCGCCGCCGCCCGCTCATCGCGGCGGATTCTGCAAAAATACGACGTAGCCGCGAAAATAAGGGTGACGCGCCAGCATTTCCGGCGGGGACCAGACGGCGCCCTCCGCGAGGCCGAGCCGGAAAGGCGTGTGGACACGTCCGACACGGGCCAGGTAATCGTCGATATGGTCAACGGTGGCGCGGCCGCGATAGGTCTGAAACACGACCTCGTCGACGCTCCGACCAAGTCTGTCAATGTCTTCCGGCGTCGCCTGAGAGGCCCAGTCCATAAGTCCGCTGATGCTGAGCGCGCAATCGGGCGGCAGCGTCTGACGCAACTCTGCAAGAAAGGCGGCGTATGTGGTCAGGCCACGCGTTGCGGCGTCAAAGTCGATCTGGACGCCAATGACCTTGTCCGACTTGGCGCGCCACTCGGCAAGCCGACGCTTGACCGCCGCAAAAATCGCCGGCGTCCAGTCGATGCTGCGCACCCGATAGACCAGCCATAAGGCTTGCGGATGTGAGCCTGGCTCGGTCGCGCCCTGCGCCTTTAGACGCGTCTCGCCCAAATCATCGGGTCCGATTTCAGCCTGAAGCAGATAGATGGTCTTGGCGGTAGCGAGTTCGGGACGCGCGCGCACGCCCGCCCATAGCCAATAGGCGTCGTAATCGGCTGCGCGCACGATCGTGTCCGCCGCCGCTGTCGTCGCCGTCATTACGCCAACAGCAAGGAGACGCGCGGCGGCGATGCGCCGTGAAAGAGTCACCAGTAATATCTCAGGCTTCTGGCCCATGTCGTCGCGCCATATTGCGCCTTGAGCTGATCATACCAGGCCTTGCGCTGCGCCTTCTCGACGTCCTTGCCGCCGCATGTGTTGTTGTTCGCCGGCGCGTAGCAATTGATCGCGCGGTAGAGCGCATAAGCCCGTTCGCGCGCGGGCGTCGCCGACGCGTCGATGAGCTTCTTATAGACCTCGCCACGCGCATAGGGTTCGCCGGGAAATATGGATTTCCCGCCGCCAAGTTCATCGGGTTTCGGCCGGGACGCCTCGAAGCCGTCGAGACTATTCGTGCGGATGAAGTCGCCGAAGCACAACATGGCGTGCGGGTCCTGAGCATTGGCGGCGAGTTCGCCGACAATCGACTGGAGATCTGGACAAACGTAGCCCTTGTCGGCGCCGCCGCTCCACAGCAGGACGCTCGACTGGTAATTGGGATATTGCCCCGGCCGTGCGGTGTCGGCGTCGTCCTTCGCCAATCCCTCCGCAGAATAATCCCGAAGGAATCCCGCATATTGGCCGTGCGTCGCCTCTTTGAAGAGAAGCACGAAGCGCGCAAGCTTACGTTCCTCAGCCGAGGCCGGATCCGCGACAGCCATCCGCAACAGGATCGGACCAGCAATATATCGCAGCAGCATCGCGCGAATCCGCGGCGACGACAGTTGCGTGTCCTTCAAGAAGACTTTGTTGACCTCTCCGGAGCGCTCCCAGCTCAGTGCGAGGCCGAGTTCGACCGCCTCTTTCTGCCAAGGCTGCGTGGCGAGCGGCAACAGCCGCCTCCAGTGGTCGACTGCCGCCGCATACTGCCCCGACGTCATCAGCGCCTGACCGCGAAGAACTTCACGGCTGAACCCGAGATAGGGCGGCGACAATGGCCCCGGCATCGGATCGCCCAACAGCTTCAATGCGCTCGCGTGGTCGCCGTCAACATAGTAGGCGCGCGCCGCCTTCAGAAAGCCGAACAGCGCGTCATGGCCCGCGAAGTCTCGCGCCTGCGCGTCGAGATCCGCCGCCGACATTTTCTTCTGTGACCCATCGGTCGGCCGCATCATCGTCAAATCATCGATCGCGAGAAGATTTGCGTCGTGGACGTCTTTTGAGTCGAGACCGAGTTTCGAGTCGATTTCTGCGGTGAGATCCGAGCTGCGGAGATTGGCGTTCGGATCGCGCGCATGGCTTAGCTGCCATGCATATTCGGTTGCGGCCTGCGGCCTGTCGCCAGCGAGCCAATAGACGCGACGCAACAGGCCGCGCGCCGACGCTGTATAGCGGCCATGCGGATAGTCGGCGAGATAGGATTTGAATTCGGCTTCCGCCGCTTTCAGAGATTCGCGGTCCGACACTTTTGGTTCGGGCGCGCCATCCAGTTCCGCAAATGCGCCGACCGACGCCTTGTTCAGAAGCGTGCGGGCGATCATATAGCGTGCGCTCTCGCGCAGCCATTCATTTTGCGTTTTCGCGAGGCTGCGAAAAGCTGTGAGCGCGGCGTCGAATGCGCCATCGTAAAAGGATTTGGCGCCGGCAAGATAAGCGGCGAATTCGCGCGCCGCCGCCGATGCGTCGGCGCCCGCGACATACAGGTTCGCAGCGCCAGGCGCCGCATCATTTCCCTGGCAGGCCGTCGTCATCTCCTTGCGTGAACGGATCAGCGCAGCGCGCTCAGCTTCGCTGAGAGCCTTTTCGGCCTGAGCGGCCCGAAGAAAGGCGTCCTCGCCGCTTTGAGCGGAGACGCATCGCGTGCCTTCTTCAAAGAAGTCGCTTGGGGTTGTCGTCACGTCTTTGACGGGCCGGCGTGCATAATCGCAAGAGTTTCGTGCGAAGGCGTCGTTAAAAGCGTCACGCGCAAACAGCACGAAATAGTCGGGATAGATGTCGAGCTTCACCTCGTCTTTTTCCGCGTCGACGAGCCAAGGCCGCGCGTCCATCATCAGGAACTGCGCGTTGACGCGGCTGTCATTGCCCGGACTTAGAAACGGCAAGTTGTCGCGACTGGAAAAGTCCTTGTGATCAAGCTTCCATCCGGCGCGGCCGAGACCGTCGCCGGCGCAGGCGAACGCCGGGCTCGCGGAACTCAGCAGCATGATCGGCGCGGAAATCAAAAGAAACTGGCGCATGGCGGTTCCCCGAACGTGGCCGGCAAGCTGCGTCAGACTGCTTCCTACCGGATTGGCGGACGCGCGTCTGTGAAAATCATCAATAAGAATTTTGCCCGGTCGAAAAATGGGGCGGGGGCGGCGTCACGCCGTCCCTCGCCCTGAGAATAGGCCCCGCGCTTGGGGCGCAGCGCCTGACTTACGCCGCCATGGCGTTGGCTTTTTCGATCAGCGCCTCGGCCATGCGGATCGAGGCGATGTCGATCAGGCGGCCGTCGAGAGAGACCGCGCCCTTGCCTTCCTTGGCGGCCTGCGCCATCGCGTCGAGAATGCGGCGCGCCTTGTTCACTTCCGCTTCCGACGGCGTGAAGACCTGATTGGCGAGTTCGATCTGTGAGGGATGGATCGCCCATTTGCCTTCATAGCCGAGGACGGCGGCGCGCTTGGCGGCGGCGATATAGCCATCGGGATCGCCGAAATCGCCGAAGGGACCGTCGATCGGGCGCAGGCCATAGGCGCGGCAGGCCACCATCATGCGCGTCTGCGCCGCATGCCATTGGTCGGCCCAGTAATATTCGCGATTGCCGCTGGCGTCCTTGTCGGTAAGCACGCCGTAATCGGGGTTGACGCCGCCGATGACGGTCGTGCGCGCGCGCGTCGAGGCGGCGTAATCGGCGACGCCGAAAGACATGGCTTCGAGACGCTTCGACGACTGCGCGATGGCTTCGACATTGGCCATGCCGAGCGCGGTCTCGATCAGGATTTCGATGCCGATCTTCTTGGTGCGCTTTTTGTACTGCTCGATCTGCGTGATCATCATGTCGATCGCGTAGACGTCGGCCGGGACGCCGACTTTCGGGATCAGCACGATGTCGAGACGCGGGCAGTTCTCGAGAACGTCGACGACGTCGCGATAGCAATACTGCGTATCGAGACCATTGATGCGCAGCGTCATCACCTTCTTGCCCCAGTCGATGTCGTTGAGGCCTTGGATGATGTTCTTGCGCGCCTGTTCCTTATCGTCGGGCGCGACGGCGTCTTCGAGATCGAGGAAGATCTGATCGGCCTTCGATTGCGCGGCCTTTTCGAACATGCCCGGCGCGGAGCCCGGCACGGCAAGCTCGGAGCGGTGGAGACGCGGCGTCGCCTGCTCGATTAAAGTGAAGCTCATATTATTACCCCTTCCTCTTGAATTAGCCGGTGGCCCCAAGGCCGGCGGCGATGCAACTGATCGAAAGCAGCAGAGGCTGCTTCACAGCCTCTTTTTCGGCTTCGTCCTGCGCCTGGCGGAATCTGCGAAGCAGTTCGACCTGCTCGCGATTGACTTCATTGATCGTCTGGAGCCGATGCGCGAGACGCGTCTGATATTCCTTGAAGCGGTCGGCGAGCGCCTCCCCGCCCGTGACGCGCAGGACGAGTTCGCATGTCAGCGCATATTCGTCCTCGATCGACTTGAAGATTTTGTTCCGCACCGTTTCGTCCGGGACGAGACTTGCATATTGCCGCGCGATCGAAAGATCGACGAGCGCGAGCGTTTTCTCGACCTCGTCGAGAGTTAACCGGAAGACGCGCGAGTCCTCGAACATGCGGCGCAGAAGCTCCAGCCCCCGATCGCCGCGTATGTCGAGAAAATTCTTCAAGCCGGAGCCGACGCCATACCAGCCGGTGATCGAATGGCGGTTCTGCGCCCAGGCGAAGACCCAAGGGATGGCGCGCAGATCGTCGAGACTCTTGGCGCCAAAACGGCGCGCCGGACGCGATCCGATGTTGAGAAGCGAAATTTCTTCAAGCGGGCTCGCCGCCTGGAAATAGGCGACGAGATCCGGATCGCCGACGAATTTCGCATAGGCCGCGAAAGAGGCGCCGGAAATCTCCTCAAGCGCCTCGTCGAATTCCGCATGCGGCGCGAGCGCCTCCTCGCGCTCCGATTTCATCGCATGGGCGAAGACGGACGAGGCCAGAAGCTCCATCTGGTAGGCCGCCGTGCCGCGATTGGCGTATTTGAACGAGACGACCTCGCCCTGCTCGGTCACGCGGAAGCGCCCGCGGATCGAGCCCGCCGGCTGCGCCGCAATGGCGTGGCCGGTCGGCGCGCCGCCGCGCGAGACGGAGCCGCCGCGGCCGTGAAAGAAAGCGATGGCGACGCCGAGTTCCCGTCCCACTTGCGTCAGGCGCGCCTGGGCCTTGAACAGCTCCCAGTTCGACGACAGAAAGCCGCCGTCCTTGTTGGAGTCGGAATAGCCGATCATCACCTCTTGCAGATTGCCCTGCCAGCGCGTCGAACGACGCACGACGGGAATTTGCAGCAGATCGCGCATGATCGCGGGCGCCGCGCGCAGATCGCCGATTGTCTCGAAAAGCGGGACAATCGGCAGCGTCAATATTTCGACGCCCGGCTCGTCGAGGAAAAGCCCAGCCTCTTTCGCGAGAAGATAGACGCCGAGCACGTCAACCGCCGAGCGCGTCATCGACAAAATGAATCCGCCGAAAGCCTCGCGGTCGAGACGCGCGCGCATTTCCGCGACGACCTCGAACATTTCGATCACGTCGCGCGTTTCCGCGGAGAGTTTTTCGCGCGGAACAGGCGCAGTCCGGGGCTTTGCAAGCTCGGCGAGCAGCCATTCCCGCCACTCGGCGGAATCGAGCGCAGGCGGCGTCTCGCCGCCAGTCTTGGCCCGCCATAAGTCTTCGAGCGCCTGCGTGGTGCGCGTCGTGTTCTGACGAATGTCGAGGCGCACCGTGCTGAAGCGGAAAATTTCGACCGCGCGCCGCACCGGCCGCACGAGATCGCAGGCCAGAGGTTCGCTCTTTCCTTCCGTCAGCGCCCGCTCCAGAGTGAGGAAATCGGCGATGAGGTCGTCGGCGCTGCCATAGCGCGCGCCAGTCGTCGGCTCGTCGCGCAGCCCCGCCAGCGTCTGGTCGAGCTTGCGCAGCATGGTGGTGACGAATTGCCGATAGGGCTCGTTCGGGTGGCGCGCTTTGATCGCCGCGCCATCGGGCAGAGCGGCGAGACGAACATCGAGTTCTTCCCACAGGAACTGAGGAATTTCGGCGGCGCGAATGCTGATCGAGAGCATGCGCGCGAGATCGATGATGCGCGTGCGGTAATAATTCAGGCTCGCGCCGGCGTTCGCCAATATCGAGCGGCGCGTGACCTCATTCGTCACGAAAGGATTGCCGTCGCGGTCGCCGCCGATCCAGGAGCCGAATTGAAAGAAGGGCGCGACCTCGAATTTTTCGTTCGGATAGTGGCGCTTCAACGCGCGCTCGAAAGAAGAGAGGAGTTCCGGCGCAAGATCGAAAATGCTCTCGTGAAAGAAATGCAGCCCCCAGGCGACCTCATGATCGACGGTCGGCTTTTCGAGATGCAAGTCGCCGGTGAGCCACAAAAGCTCGATCTGATCATAGATCGACTTGACCAGCGCCTCGCGCTCGCGATCCGTCCAGCGCGTCGATTCAAGTTCGCGCATCAAGAGGTAGATGCGCCGGTATTTTTCGAGAATCGAAACGCGCTTGGCTTCCGTCGGATGCGCGGTGATGACGGGGCGAATGCGCAATGTCTGCAATTGCGCGTGAATCTCCTCGGCGCTGACGCCGGCGCTCGCGGCGCTCGACAAAACGTAATCGAAGGTGCCGAGCAGCTTGTCGTGGCCCTTCTCCCGCTCGATGCGGCGGCGCCGGCGCATGGCGTAGGCCTGCTCGGCGATGGAGATGAGTTGAAACAATATGCCCTGCGCCTGCAGCACCCGCCCCATCTGGCGTGGGGCGAGGCCGGCGCCGGCTTTCGGATCGCGCACCGCCGCCTCGATCTCCGGCAGATGGCGCCGGATGACGGCGAGCAATTGCGCGCGCAGAAAGGCCGACGCCTCGGTGACCGAACGCGTGGCGTACGCAGACGGCAGACCGGTCGGAGACGGGCTGCTCAATGTCTGGGTCTCGGCGGTCATCGAAACTCCTTGAACGCTGGCGCGGCCGCCGCACGAATGGGCGCGCCGGCGCAGCGCGTAAATGGCCTCAAGCGTTTTCCCCGCCCGGGCGCCGGAGCGGGAAAGCGCGTTCCTCGTTTCAAGCGCGCTTCAGCACTTTGGCGACGGTCGTGCCGAATTCGGCCGGGCTCGGCGCGACGACGAGGCCATAGGATTTCATGATCTCGGTCTTTTCCGCCGCGCTGTCGCCCGTCGCGGAAATGATGGCGCCGGCGTGGCCCATGCGGCGGCCCTTGGGTGCCGTCAGTCCCGCGACGAAGCCGATCACCGGCTTCGAGAAATTCTCCTTGATCCAGGCCGCGGCCTCGGCTTCCTGCGGACCGCCGATTTCGCCGATGATGAGCACGGCCTCCGTCTCCGGGTCTTTGTCGAAAAGCACCAGATGGTCGAGGAAGGACGAGCCATTGATCGGATCGCCGCCGATGCCGACCGATGTGGAGATGCCGAGTCCCAGCTCCTTCAATTGCGAAGCCGCTTCATAGCCGAGCGTGCCGGAGCGGGAGATGAGGCCGACGGAGCCCTGCTTGTAGATATGTCCCGGCATGATGCCGAGCATCGCCTTGCCGGGCGAAATAATGCCGGCGCAATTCGGCCCGACCATCATCGGCCGGCGGTCTTTCGGAAAACGCAGGAAATAGCGCTTCACGCGCATCATGTCCTGCGCCGGAATGCCGTCGGTGATGGAGCAGATGAGGCGGATGCCGCCGTCGGCCGCCTCCATGATCGCGTCGGCGCAAAAGGCGGGCGCGACGAAGGTGATCGAGGCCTCCGCGCCCGTCGCGCGCACCGCCTCCTTCACCGTGTTGAACACGGGCACGCCGTGATGGGTCTTGCCGCCCTTGCCGGGCGTGACGCCGGCGACGACATTGCTGCCGTAGTCGAGCATCTCCTTGGTATGGAAACTGCCCTTGTCGCCGGTGATGCCCTGCACCAGGATCCGCGTCTTTTCGTCGATGAGAATGCTCATGTGTTCTTCCCCGGCGCCTATTTCACGGACTTATAGGCGGCGACGGCCTTTTCGGCGGCCTCCGCCAGCGTGTCGGCCTGGATGATCGGAATGCCGCTCTCGGCGATGATCTTCTTGCCCGCTTCGACATTGGTGCCGGCGAGACGCACGACGAGCGGCACGCCCTCGATCTTCTCGGCGCGCACCGCGTCGACGACGCCCTGCGCCACCCAGTCGCAGCGGTTGATGCCCGCGAAAATATTGACGAGCACCGCTTTCACCCGCCGGTCGGACAGAACGAGACGGAAGGCTGTCGCAACGCGCTCGGGCGAGGCGCCGCCGCCGACGTCAAGGAAATTCGCCGGACTGCCGCCCGCGTGCTTGATCATGTCCATCGTCGCCATCGCGAGTCCCGCGCCATTGACGATGCAGCCGATCTCGCCGTCGAGGCCGATGTAATTCAGGCTGTGCTCCAACGCCTGCGCCTCGCGCGGATCGCTTTGCGAGGGATCGTTCATGTCGACGATATTGCGGCGGCGAAACAGCGCATTATCGTCGAAGGACATTTTCGCGTCGAGCGCGAGCACCTTGTCGTCCTTGGTGACGACGAGCGGATTGATCTCCAGCATCGTCGCATCATTGTCGCGGAAGGCGCGATAGGCGCCCATGATGGTCTTCACCGCGCGCGAAACTTGCTTGATGTTCAATCCAAGCTGAAAGGCGAGTTCGCGCGCCTGAAACTGCTGCAGGCCGACGGCGGGCTCGACGATCACCTGAAGCAATTCGTCGGGCGTGTTCTTGGCGATCTCCTCGATCTCCATGCCGCCATGCTTGCTGGCGATGACGCGCACGCGCTCCAATTTGCGGTCGAGAACATAACCGAGATAAATTTCGCGCTCGAAAGGATCGGCGACTTCGACATAAACGCGCTGCACAGGCTTGCCTTCGGGGCCCGTCTGCCCGGTGACGAGGCGCTTGCCGAGGAGATCGCGCGCCGCCTGCTGCACCTCGTGATAGGTGCGGCAGAATTTGACGCCGCCCGCCTTGCCGCGCGCGCCGGCGTGAATCTGCGCCTTCACCACCCAATGCGAGCCGCCGAGCTCGGTCGCGGCATAGACCGCCTGATCCGGGCTGAAGGCGACCGTGCCCGGCGGGATGTCGACGCCATGGCTCGCCAAGATTTCCTTGGCCTGATATTCGTGGACGTCCATTTCAGTCCTCCAATCGCATTTCGCGCACGCGGGGCGCCGCTAACCGCCGATCTTGCCTTTGACCGTCTGATAGACGGCTTCGGTCTCCGTCGCCGCCGTGGCGAGCAGCGCATTCACTTCCGCAAGCTGTTTTTCCGCAAAGTCGCGATCCTTGATCGCCTTGGCGTTGATGAAGACGTTCAGCGCGCAACTGCGCAGCCCGGCGTTGGCCGCGAGCACGGCGACGCCGGCGTCGCTGATGACGTTGAGATTGCCCTTGTCGGCTGCTTCCTTCGACAGCGCGATCACCTCAAAGCAAATCTTGCAGGTCTTGAGCGGCGCGAGCGTCGCCTCCTTCAAGGCCGACTGAATCGCCTCGGAGCGCTTCGCCTTCTCTTCATCCGTGCCGCGCGGCAAGCCATAGGCGCCCATCAGCGTGTTGAAGGCGACGACGTCCTCGTCGATCCCCTGCGTCAGCGCCGCGCGCAGCGTCTCCGCCTGTTCGAGCGTCTTTTTCAGATCGTCGGAGACGGCCTCGTAATTCTTCTTGCCGATGGTGAGATTGCACACCATGGAGACGAGCGCCGCGCCGAGCGCGCCCGAAAGCGCCGCCGCGCCGCCGCCGCCCGGGGTCGGCGCATCGCTTGCGAGTTCGTCGAGGAATTTGCCGATTGTTTCGGTCTTCGCGCTCATGTCAGGCCAATTCCTTCGCTTGGGCGTATATATTTTCGCAGTCGAAAAGCTGATCGGCGCTGTCGAAGAGCTTGCCGATGCATTCGCGATGCAATTTGAGCTTGAGGCCGCCGAGGCCCAGCGCGCCGATGACGATCTTGCCGTGGCGCTCCTTGGCCTTGTCGGTCGCCTCGACGCCGCCGACGCCAAGCGGCGGCTGGGCGTTGCAGTCGGCGATGAGTTCGATCGTCGGATCGTTTTGCCAATCCTTTTCATCGAGCAACGGCACGCCGATGGCGCCCGCCGCGAAGACGATCTGCGCGCCTTTCACGGCCTCGGCGCGCGCGGCGTTGTCCACCGCCTCGATCGGCGTCGGCGCGAAGCCGAAACGCTCCTCAATCGCTCTGGCCGCGGCGTCGGCGCGCGCCTTCTCGCGCGACGTGATGGCGACTTCCGCGCCCTCAATGTTCAGCATGGCGGCGGCGCGCATGCCGACCGGCCCGGTGCCGGCGAGCACGACAGCCTTCTTGCCCTTGAGCGGCGCGGCCTTGGCGAGCAGCGCGACGCCCGCCGCGGCCGTCGTGTTCGAGCCGTTCGAATCGAGCATGGTCGAGACGCGGAAATTGGAGAAGTAACGCTTCTTGACCGCCTTGAAGACGGCCTCGCCCGCCGTCATGGAGCCGCCGCCGACGAAGATCGCGGTATATTGCTTCTCCTTCGGGCCGCGCGTGTAGATGCAGCCGTCGACAAGCGCGCCGACATTCTCCGGCGTCACGCCGCCATAGCCGATGATGTTGTCGGCGCCGCCGTCATAGCCCACCACCGTGTCGAAGACGCTCGGGACGGGATCGGTGTCGAAGAGGAATAGAAGCTTTTTGGTCATTGGATTTCCTCAGGCCAAGTCATGGCCGGGCTTGTCATGGCTGGGCTTGTCCCGGCCATCCACGCCGGGACCTTGCGGAAGCATTTCAAATCGCTCAGTAGCGGCGCCGCGGGGATGCCCGCGACAAGCGCGGGCATGACGGCGTAGAGAGCGAGACGCATTGGTTCTCACGCCGTCACGATGTTGCGCGGGGCGCCGGCGACGAAGGCGTCGATATTGTCGACGAGCTGATCGGCAAGCACCTGCATCGCCTCCTTCGACGCCCAGGCGATATGCGGCGTGACGATGAGATTTGGAATCGTCGGATCGAGCAGAATATTGCCGTTCTTGGGCGGCTCCACGGTGAGCACGTCGAAGCCCGCGCCGCCGATCGTTCCGTTGCGGAGCGCATCGGCGAGCGCCGCCTCGTCGACGATGCCGCCGCGCGCCGTATTGATGATGCAGGCGGTCTTCTTCATCGACGCGAGCTCTTTCGCGCCGATCATGTTCTTCGTCTCGGGCGTCAGCGGCAGATTGAGCGTCACGACATCCGATTCGCGCAGAAGCGTCGCAAGGTCCACCTTGCTGGGCACGTCCGTCACATCGTTGACGATCACATGCATGCCGAGCGCGACGGCGCGCTTCTCGATTTCCTTGCCGAGCGCGCCATAGCCGATAATGCCGAGCGTCGAGCCGGCGATGTCGTAGATCGGATAGTCGAAATAGCAGAACTGATTGGCGTAGCCCCAGCGCCCCTGTCGAACCGAATTGTAATAATTGACGAGGTTGCGGCGCAGCGCGAAGAGCAGCGCGAACACATGTTCGGGCAGCGTGTTGAAGGCGTAATTGCGGATGTTGGAGACGACGATCCCTTTCGCGGTCGTATAGGCCTTGTCGATCACGTCGGTGCCGGTCGCGGCGACGGCGATCAGCTTGAGATCGGGAAGCTCTTTCAGCGTCGCTTCGCGCAGCGGCACTTTATTGGTGATGCAGATCGTCGCGCCTTTGAGGCGTTCGACGATCTCGGCCGGCGCCGTCTGGGCGTATTCGACATAGTCATGCGGAAAATTCGGCTTGCGCACATTGGCGTCGAGCGTTTCGCGATCGAGAAAAACGATTTTGTGCGACATGGAACCGAACTCCCCAATTTATTCTTCTTGCGTCTAAACCGCGCCCTCTCCCCGCGCGCGGGGAGAGGGCTGTTTTTTTGTCGCTTACACCGTCAGCAGCGGATTGGCGCGATAGACCGCCTGGGCGGCGGCGACGCCCGAACCAGCGGTCACCGGAATGCCGACGTCGAGCATGGCCATTTCGGCGCCGGCGACGGCGCCGAGCACCATGAGTTCATTGAGATCGCCGAGATGGCCGATGCGGAACACCTTGCCGGCGACTTCCGACAGGCCGGCGCCGAGCGCGAGATTGTAGCGCTTATAGGCGATCTCGATGACCTTGGCGGCGTCGAAGCCTTCCGGAACGACGATCGCGGTGACCGTATCGGAGTTCCATTTCGGCTCCTTGGCGCAAGGCTTGAGGCCCCAGGCCGCGACCGCGGCGCGCACGCCCTCGGCGAGATGATGGTGCCGCTTGTAGACCTGGTCGAGGCCTTCCTCGAACAGGATGGAGAGCGACTCCTTCAAGCCATAGAGCAGCGGCAAGGCGGGCGTATAGGGGAAATAGCCCTGCTTGTTGGCGTTGAGCATGTCCTTGAATTCGAAATAGGCGCGGCGCATCTGGGCGGTCTCGCCAGCCTTGAGCGCCTTTTCGCTCACGCCGAGCAGCGCGAGGCCGGCGGGCAGCATGAAGCCCTTCTGCGAGCCGGAGACGATGACGTCGACGCCCCAGGCGTCCATCTCGAAAGGGAGCGAACCGACCGAAGACACGCCGTCGACGAAGAGCAGCGCCGGATGTTTCGCCGCGTCGATCGCCTTGCGAACGGCGGCGATGTCGGAGGTCACGCCCGTCGCCGTCTCGTTATGCGTGGCGAGCACGGCCTTGATCTCGTGATTCTTGTCGGCCTTCAGCGTCTCTTCGATGAGCTCGGGATCATTGCCCGTGCCCCATTCGCGCTCCTGCTTGATGACGTCGAGGCCGATGCGCTGACAAAGATCGATCCACAGATGCGAGAACTGGCCGAAGCGCTGGGCGATCACCTTGTCGCCGGGCGACAACGTGTTGGTGATCGCCGCCTCCCAGCCGCCGGTGCCCGACGCCGGAAAGATGAAGGCCGCGCCCGTCTCGGTCTTGAAGACCTTTTTCAGCGCGGGAAAGAGCGGCTTCACGAGATCGGGAAAGATCGGCGAGCGATGGTCTTCCGACGGAACCGCCATGGCGCGCACGACGCGGTCAGGCAAATTGGTCGGACCCGGCACGAACAGAAAATTTTTGCCGGGGATTCTGGAATTCGACATTCTCAAGCTCCTTTTGAGCGGGCAGGTTTCGAAAAAGGCGTCGGCGCCGCTCGACGCCGAATGAGGGCTAGAACAACCCGGAAATGCGGCCGTTGGCGTCGACTTCGATATTATTGGCCGCCGGCACCTTCGGCAGGCCGGGCATGGTCATGATGTCGCCGCAGATCACGACGACGAACTCCGCCCCCGCCGAGAGCCGCAACTCGCGCACCGGAATAGTGAAGCCCGACGGCGCGCCCTTGGCGTTGGGGTCCGTCGAGAAGCTGTATTGCGTCTTGGCGATGCAGACGGGGAGATGGCCGAAGCCCTCCTTCTCGAGTTCGGCGAAGCGCGTCTTGACGCTCGCGTCGAAGGAGATGTCGGCGGCGCCGTAAAGCTCTTTCGCGATGGTGCGCACCTTCTCGACGAGCGGCAGATCATCCGCATAAAGCGGCTTGAAGTTCGAGGGCTGCGTCTCGATCGTCTTGACGACCGTTTGAGCGAGCTCCGCCGCGCCGGGGCCGCCGGAACCCCAATGGTCGGCGAGCACGCATTCGACGCCTTCGCCCGCCGTCAGCTTCTTCAGCGCCTCGATCTCGGCCTCCGTGTCGGACGAGAAGCGGTTGACCGAAACGATGACCGGCACGCCGAATTTGCGGACATTGGCGATATGGCGCTTAAGATTGGCGAAGCCTTTTTCCAGCGCTTCGACATTCTCGGCCTTAAGGTCGTCCTTGGCGACGCCGCCATGCATCTTAAGGGCGCGGATTGTCGCGACGATGACGGTGACGTCGGGCTTTAAGCCCGCCTTGCGGCATTTGATGTCGAAGAATTTTTCCGCGCCGAGATCGGCGCCGAAGCCCGCTTCGGTGACGACGTAATCGGCGAGTTTCAGCGCCGATTTCGTGGCGATCGCCGAATTGCAGCCATGGGCGATATTGGCGAAAGGCCCGCCATGGATGAAGGCCGGATTGTTTTCCAGCGTCTGCACGAGATTGGGCGCGATGGCGTCCTTGAGCAGCGCGGCCATGGAGCCCGCCGCCTTCAGCTCCGAGGCGCGGATGTTCTTCTTCTCGCGCGTCTGGCCGACGATGATGTCGCCGAGACGGCGCTGCAGATCGGCGAAATTGGAGGCGAGGCAGAAGATCGCCATCACTTCCGAGGCGACGGTGATGTCGAAGCCGTCCTCGCGCGGAAAGCCATTGGCGACGCCGCCGAGCGAGGAGACGATGGAGCGCAGCGAACGGTCGTTCATGTCGACGACGCGCCGCCAGGCGATGCGCCGCCCATCGAGGCCCAGCGCATTGCCCCAATAGATGTGGTTGTCGACGAGCGCCGAGAGAAGATTATGCGCGACGCCGATCGCGTGGAAGTCGCCGGTGAAATGGAGGTTGATGTCCTCCATCGGCACGACCTGGGCGTAGCCGCCGCCGGCCGCGCCGCCCTTGACGCCGAAACAGGGGCCGAGAGACGGCTCGCGCAGACAGATCGCCGCCTTCTTGCCAATGTAATTGAGCGCGTCGCCGAGGCCGACAGTCGTCGTCGTCTTGCCTTCGCCCGCGGGCGTCGGACTGATGGCGGTGACGAGGATCAGCTTGCCGTCGGGCTTCGCGTCGAGCGAAGCGACGTAATCGAGGGAGATCTTCGCTTTATAGTGGCCATAGGGCTGCACATATTCGGCGGGAATGCCGAGCTTGTCGCGCGCGACCTCGACGATCGGCCGCATTTTGGCGGCCTGCGAAATCTCAATGTCGGATTTCGGCGCAAGATGCTGATTGTCTTTTCCGCTCGCGCCCGGCGCGGCGGTCGTCGTTTCTGACGACATGCAGTCCACTCCCTCTCGACCCTGCGTCGCGCAGGACCCTTTAAGATTCTTTCGGTCGTTCAAGAGGGCGACCCGCCGCCGTCCTCCTTGCTTTTCGCCGACCGGGCTGCAACCCCGTCAATGTCAGCTTGCAGCCTTTTTCTTGCGACCGTAGTGAGTTCCAAATCGCGCATCAAGGGCGCGGCTCGCCGCGCCGCGCCGACGCGCGCATGATCCGCTTTGCTGAAATATGCATTGGCGGACACTCCGTATGACGGGAATCAATTTTGCTCGTCAAGCGCGCGCCGGCGCCGCGCCCGACCCGATTCCTTGGTCATGAGAGGGGCGCTCCCGCTCGCGCGACGAATGGCCCAAGGCGGCGCGCTTATTCAAACAGCCGGGCGTCATACCTATCCCTTACCAATTCTTTAGGGTAGCTATAGATACTAGCCCTCGGAATGGGCAGGAGGCGCTCTTTATCTAGGCAATTGTTGAAGCGTCCTATACCTTCGAAAGGCCGAAGCGACGGGAGGGCTCGGAAACGCGCCGCGTTGGCGCGGCAAGGATCGGCCCGCCCTTCCCTATCCGAAGAAAGCGCTTCCTCGTCGGCGCCGCGAAGGATTCGGCGCGCGAATAAAAAATTTGTCGCAGGCGCCGTCGCAGGCTTGACTCTATCGGGCGATCATAAAGCCAAATAGTCGCGCGCCCGCTCATTCCGGCTGAAAATCAAGCGCGACGCCATTGATGCAATAGCGCAGGCCGGTCGGGGGCGGCCCATCGTTGAAGACATGGCCGAGATGCGAGCCGCAGCGGCTGCAATGGACTTCCGTGCGCACCATGCCGTAGCCGCGGTCGACATGGGAGCCGAGCGCGCCGAGCAGCGGATCGAAAAAGCTCGGCCAGCCCGTTCCGCTTTCGAATTTCTCGGCGGAGCGAAACAGCGGCTGGCCGCAGCCCGCGCAAGTGAAAGAGCCCCGCCGCTTCTCATGGTTGAGCGCGCAACTGCCCGGCCGCTCCGTGCCGTGTTGGCGCATCACCTCATATTGCTCGGGCGTGAGCAGCGCGCGCCATTCGGCGTCGGTGCGGGTGACGGGAAAGCTTTCTTCGGTCATGGGCAGCCTTTCCGAGAACAGGGGAATTGGACCTAATCTTATGTCGGCGTCCGGCTTTCGCCAGAGGGCGCCGCCGGATAGAGTGGCCTTCTTGCGGCGCCAACCATGATTCGAGAATGACTGACAAGAAATTCGACGCCGTGGTGATCGGCTCGGGACTGGGCGGATTGACGGCGGGGGCGCTGCTCGCGCACGCCGGCTATAGCGTCTGCCTGCTGGAGCGCAATTTCAGCCTCGGGGGCGCGGCGTCCGTCTATAAGGTGGGCGACCTCACCGTCGAAGCCTCTCTTCATCAGACCTCCGACGCGCGCAATCCGCGCGACGCCAAGCACGATATTCTCAGCAAGCTCGGCATTCTCGACGAAATCGAATGGCTGCCAACGGGCGCGCTTTATAAAGTGCGCGGCGGGCCGGTGGGAGAACCCTTCGAACTGCCCTTCGGCTTCGCCGCCGCTCATGACGCGCTCGCCGCGCGTTTTCCCGACAAGCGCGCGGGGATCAAACGGTTTCTCGGCGAGGTCGAGCAGATCCACGACGCGCTCTGGACATTGAAACAGGCGCGGGAGGAGGCCTCGCTCGCCAAATTGGCGCGCGGCCTTTGGGAAGTCGCTCCCGCCGCCGCCGGCTGGGTGAATTCGCTCGACGAGATCATGGAGCGCGATTTTGCCGGCTGCGAAGCCTTGAAATGCGCGCTCGGGGCCAATCTCGCCTATTACGGCGACGATCCGCGCCGGCTGTGGTGGATTTTCTACGCCCTGGCGCAGGGCGGCTATATCGCCTCCGGCGGCGCCTATATTAAAGGCGGTTCGCGGCAGTTGAGCCTTAAGCTCGCCAAGGCCATCACCAAATCCGGCGGCGTCGTGCGCATGGGCCGGCTCGTCAACGCCATCGAAACCGACGCCGACGGCGCCGCCGTCGCGATCCGCCATGTCGCGCGACGCGCCGGCGACGACGAAGAACGCATCGAGGCGGGGGTCGTCATGGCGAATTGCGCCCCCTCCGTCGCCGCGGCGATGATGGAGGCCCCGGCGCGCGCCAGGATGGACGAAGCTTTCGGCAAGCGGCGGCTCTCGACGTCGCTTTTTTGTGCCAATTTCGGCTTGAGCGCCAAGCCCGCGAGCGTCGGGCTGACGGATTTTTCGACCGTCGTGCTGCCCCAGAATATGCAGCGATTCGACCAATATGGCGACGGCGCGGGCGCGATGGCGGACGACCCCAAGGGGGCGCTGCCGCTCCACACGATCGCCAATTTCACCGCTGTCGATTCAGGCCTGTGGGACGAGCCGCCGATCCTTGTCGCCGTGCTCGGCCTCGACCGCCTCGCGAATTGGCAAGGGGTCGAGCGCGAGGCGGCGGTCGCGCGGCGCGAACGCTGGCTCGACGCCATTCAGCAGTCGCTCGATCGCGACTATCCGGGGTTCTCGGGTCTCGTCACGACGCGCATGCTGCTCAACGCCCATTCGATGGCGGGCTATCTCAACACGCCTGAGGGCTCAGTCTACGGCTTCGCGGCGCTGCCAGCCGAGGAGCCGATCCTGATGGGCTTTCCGCGCACGCCTCTGACGCCGATCGCCGGGCTTTATCTCGCCTCGGCCTTCGGCGGCGAACATGGCTTCAATGGGGCGATGCTGTCGGGGGCGGAAGCCGCGCGGCTTGCCGAAACACGGCTTGCGGGCGCGAATTGAAGGCCCGCCCGACGCCGAGAGTATAAACTGGCTTTAATATATTGAATTGACTTATTTTATGGGCTGAACTGCATGCGCTTCGGCAAAAACATGCGCGGCGCGGGCTTCCGATTTTCGTCGGCGCCCGCGCCGTTGGCGCGAAGGCGATCTAGCGTTTGCGCTTCTTGCCGCCGCCCGTGGACGGCGCGACGCCCAATTCACGCTGGCAGGCGGCGCTGACCGAGCCCACATTCGCTCTCAAGCATTTCTCGATGGCGATCGCGTCGGGAACGTAAGCGTCGCAGATGCGATGCGCGTCGCTCTCGCAGGCCTCGCGCTGCTCCGGCGTTCCCTGGGCAAGAACCGGCGCGGCCATGAAGAAAGCCAGCATAGCCGATAGCCGCAAAAAGATGCGCATTCAGATCGTCCTTCCGTTGAGAGACGCTCCGGGGCCGGAGGGAACCACACGCGCGAAAGACCATGCGCGCCTCCCCGAGCGACAAAGGAACTTGATTGCATCGCGCCGGCTCGGAATCAAGTCGCATTTATTCCTTGCCGCGCGCGACGCCCTTCGGGAAAAATTCCGACGCCGCGGGCGATGGCTTCCCTCCCCGCATGGCGCGGCGCGAAATCCTTGCGCAATCAATTTGACTTCAACTCATTCCGGTTTGGGCGACTTTTGGCTTTGGCGGCGATTTTGGCTAAATTCCCGTCGATCTGCTTTCGCGGGAAAACGCGCCCATGCCTTCCTTCCCCGCCTTGAAGACGCCGCATCAAATTGCGGGACGCCGATGACGCAAGCGGCGCGCATCGAGGGCTGGCGCTTCCTCCTGCTCAATGCGGCGGCGGGGGCGGCCAATGTCGTCATGCTCTCCAACGTGCCGGGCTATACGGTGCTCGCGCCCTATGCGGCCGGGAGCCTGCAGGGCGTGACGCCGAGCTACGGAACCTGGGCGACGACCGATCATATGATCGGCATCGCCCTCGGCCTGCCGCTCTCGCGCTGGCTTGCGACGCGCTTTGGCGATTATCGCGTCCTCATCGGCGCGCTCTGCGCCTACGCCCTCGCCTCGGTGCTTTGCGCGGCGAGCGAGACGATCGGCTTTTTTGCCGCCGCGCGCTTTCTCCTCGGGCTGATGGGCGGAATCGCCCTGCCGCTCGCGCAATCCGTGACGCTCGCCCAGTATGCGCCCGAGCGGCGCACGCTTGGCGTCGGCTTTTGGGGCGTCATGAGCATGGCGCCTTTCACGGTCGGCGTGTTCATGGGCGGCTATTGGGCCGAATATTTCGACTGGCGCTGGATGTTTTTTTCCAATGTCGTCGTTTCGCTCGGCGTAGCGGGCGTGATGCTAACGCTCTTCTATGGGCGCGCCGTCCCGCGCCGCATCGCGCGCTTCGACACTGTCGGCTTTCTGCTGCTCGGAGCGATCCTCGTCGGCGCGCAAAGCATCCTCAACATGGGCAATGATTTCGACTGGTTCGGATCGCCGCTGCTCACCTGGCTGTTGCTCGTCGTGCTGCTGGCGCTGCCCCTTTTCATTTTCTGGGAGTTCGGCGAGCGGCGCCCGGCGCTCGATCTGCGCCTGTTTCTGCGCCGCAATTTCGCCATCGCGACATTTTGCTCGCTCGTCGGCTTTCTCGTGATCCAGGGCCTGCTCTCGGTCTTCGTCGTGCAATTGCAGGTTCTGCTCGGCTACACCTCCTCGCATGCGGGCATGGTCTATCTGATGATGATTTTCCTCGCCATGGCGACCGCCGCGGTGGTTCACGAATTGTGCAAGAACGTCGACGTGCGGCTGATCGTGTTTCTCAATTTCATCGGCCTCGCCGTGACTTTCGTCTGGATCGGCCAATACGACAAGAACGCTTATTTCGACGACATCGAAACGCCGATGTTTTTCTTCGGCTTTTCAATCGCCATGTTCTTTGCGCCGCTCGCGGCGCTGGCCATGACCGGCCTTTCCGGCGAGCGGCTGATCCGCGCGGCGGAGGAGCTCGCCATGCTGCGCACGGTCTTCGGCGCCTTCGGCATCACGCTGCTGGGCGTCGTTTTCTTCAGACGGACGCCCTTCCATCAGCTGGATCTCGCGGATCATTTCGGCGGGCGCCGCTTCGCCTCGCTCGATGTCCTTACGCCGGTTCTGGACAGGCTTCAGGCGATGGGCATGTCGGCGGACGCCGCGCGCGCCCAGGCGGGGCGGCTCATCCGTCAGCAGGCGCAGATCCTTGCGCTCAATGACGCCTTTGTCGTTGGCGCGATGGTTTTCGTCTGCCTCGCGGGCGTCGTCTGGCTCGCCTATCCGAGCCATGCGCCTAAGAAGAGGGATGAGGACGAATTGACGCGCCTCGCCGCCGAGGAGCTGATGGAGCAGCCGTGAGGGTCATTGACCTTCCCTCGGCAAGGCCCCCGTTTCCTCGATGCCGAGAGAACGGGCCGGATCAGCCGAGAATTCGTCTTTCAGCTCGACGCCCGATATTTTCCGGCGGCGCGCCTCGGCGGCGAGATAGAAGAGCCTCGCCGCCGCCTCGACGTAGGACATGCCCTGTTGACGTATATTGGACAAACAATTGCGCTCGGCGTCGCTGCGGCCGACGCGCGGCCCGAAGGTGAGATAGACGCCGAGACTGTCGGGCGATGACAACCCCGGGCGCTCTCCGATGAGGACGGCCACGAGCTTTGCGCCGAGGATATCGCCGATTTCGTCTCCGATCGCGACGCGGCCGCGCTGAACGACGACGACGGGCCCGATCCGCCAACCATCGCTTTGAAACGCTGGCAGCGCGGCGTCCAGCAGGGGCGCGGCGTGAGCGGCGATCGCGCGGGCGGAAAGTCCGTCGGCGATGACGAAGACGAGATCATAGGCGCCCGAAAACGCCGCCAACCGCGGAGGGGCGGATTCATCAAGGCGTCGCCCGAGATCCGGACGCATCAAATAGACGCGTCCGCTCGAGGCGGCGCTTTCGACGCAGATCGTCTCCAGCCCGCGCGCGCGCAGTCGCTGCGCGAGCGCGTCGGCGTCGAGACGATCCTCGACGGCGTCGCGCGCCTGCGCATGCGCCAATTGGAATGCGAGACTGGCGTCCGTCGCGACCGCCGCGCCGGCGCTGGGCAGGAAGATGCGCGCCGGCGTCGAGGCGCGCAGCGGCGCCAGGCGATTATCGAGCGCGGGCGGCTTACCCACCATGGCCTAAGCGCTCGCCAAAAGACGCAGGAAAGGCGCCGGGAGGGATTGCGATGGCGCCGCTTGGTCGGAGACCTGCATCTCCCGCAGCCATTCGGCGAATTCGGGCGCGGGGGTCAGATTCAACACGCGCCGCATCGCGGCGACGTCGTGATAAGAGGTGCTTTGGTAATTCAACATGATGTCGTCCCCGCCCGGAACGCCCATGACGTAATTGACGCCCGCGACGGCGAGAAGCGTCAGCAAATCGTCGATGTCGTTCTGGTCGGCTTCCGCGTGATTGGTGTAGCAGGCGTCGCAGCCCATGGGGAGGCCGAGCAGCTTCCCGCAGAAATGATCTTCGAGCCCGGCGCGAATGATCTGCTTTCCGTCGAAGAGATATTCCGGTCCGATGAATCCGACGACGGTATTGACGAGGAGAGGCTCGAAGGCGCGGGCGACGCCATAGGCGCGCGCTTCGAGCGTCTGCTGGTCGCAGCCGTGATGGGCGTCCGCCGACAGCGCGCTGCCCTGGCCGGTCTCGAAATACATGACGTTGTCGCCGACGGTTCCGCGCCGCAGGCCGCGCGCCGCTTCATTTGCTTCTTTCAGGACGGCAAGATCGACGCCGAAGCTGCGGTTCGCCGCCTGCGTCCCGGCGATGGATTGAAAGACGAGGTCGACGGGCGCGCCTTGTCCGATGAGTTGGAGCGTCGTCGTCACATGCGTCAGCACGCAGGACTGGGTGGGAATGTGGAGCGACTGACGCAACTCGTCGAGGAGCAGCAGCAGATCAAGGCAGCGTTGCGGACTGTCCGAGGCGGGATTGATTCCGATGACCGCGTCGCCGTTGCCGAGCAGCAGACCATCGATGACGCTCGCGAGAACGCCCTTGAGATCGTCGGTGGGATGATTGGGCTGAATGCGGGAAGAAAGCGCGCCGGGCAGTCCGATCGTGTCGCGAAAGCGCGTGACGACTCGGATTTTCGCGGAGATGGCGACCAAATCCTGATTGCGACAAATTTTGGCGACGGAGGCCGCCATTTCCGGCGTGATCCCTTTCGCCAAAGCGGCGAGAGTCTCGCCTGTCGCGGCGTCGGAAAGAAGCCAGTTACGAAACTCTCCGACCGTGAAGCTCGCAATCGGCGCGAAGGCCTCGCCCTCATGCGTGTCGAGGATGAGCCTTGTCACCTCATCGTCTTCATAAGGGATCAACGGTTCTTTAAGGAAGGTCGATAAGGGGAGATCGGCGAGCCGCATCTGCGCCGCGACGCGCTCGACCGCGCTCTCCGCGGCGACGCCCGCCAGACAGTCGCCGGATCGCAGCGGCGTCGCTTTCGCCATCAGCGATTTGAGGTCGTCGAACCGATAGCGGGTTCCCTGGACGTCTATCGTGTACATGGGTAGGCGCCTTGACGACGGTGTGTATAAAGGTAATGGCCAACAGCCGGCTTGTCACCCTCCTGACGCCACTTTAGTCTGATCGGATTAGCGACGAGGAAAAGCCAGCATGGCCGCAGATGCGCCGGATCCCGAAATGCTGATCCGCGCGCTTCCGATCTGGACCGGCGCCGTCGAAATCGAGCCTTTGCACGGCGGCATCACCAACAAGAATTATCTCGCGAAAGAAAAGGGTCGCCGGTTCGTCGTGCGCTTCGGCGAGGACATCCCCGCGCATGGAATCATGCGCTTCAACGAATTGGCGGCGGCGAGGGCTGGGGCGGCCGCGGGGATTTCGCCGGAAGTGATCTACGCCGCGTCGCCCTTTCTCGTCATGGAATTTATCGACGGGCGAACCTACGGTCCCGAGGACATTCGGCAGAATCTCCTTCGTTGCGTCGCGCTCGTAAAGCGCGCGCATCGCGACATGCCGGACCACCTTCGCGGCCCGACGCTCTCCTTCAACGTCTTCCACGTGATCCGCGACTATGCGCGTACGCTCGCCGAGGAGGGCGGCCGCAAGACTCGCGACCTGCCGCAATTTCTCGAACGAGCGAAAAAGCTGGAGCGCGCCGTCGGGCCGATCGATCTCGTCTTCGGCCACAATGATTTGCTCGCGGCGAATTTTATCGACGACGGCCAGCGGCTCTGGCTCGTCGATTGGGATTACGCCGGCTGGAACACGCCGCTTTTCGATCTCGGCGGCCTGTCCTCGAACAATGGCTTCGACGCCGGCGACGACGAGACGATGCTCGGCCATTATTTCGAAGCCGCGCCGACGGACGAATTGCGGCGTCATTTCCGGGCGATGCGCTGCGCCTCGCTGCTGCGCGAATCCCTGTGGAGCATGGTTTCGGAGATCAAGTCGACGATCGACTTCGACTATGTCTCCTACACCGAAGAAAATCTGCGGCGTTTCGAGGCCGCCTATGGAGAAATGGAGGCTTAATGACCGACCTGCCGCGCAGCGCAAAAGTCATCGTCGTCGGCGGCGGGATTGTCGGATGTTCGGTCGCCTACCATTTGGCCAAGCGCAATATCGAAGTCCTGCTGCTGGAAAGGCGTCAATTGACGTCGGGCTCGACATGGCATGCTGCCGGCCTCATCGGGCAATTGCGGACGAACGCCAATATCACGCGTCTCCTCGGCTACTCCGTCGAACTTTATGACAAGCTCGAAGCGGAGACCGGCTTTGCGACAGGCTGGAAACGCAATGGCGGCCTGCGTCTCGCCTGCAATGCGGATCGCTGGATCGAGGTGAAGCGCCAGGCGACGACCGCCCATAGTTTCGGCCTGGAGATGCATCTCCTCGGACCCAAAGAGGCGCAGGCGCTCTGGCCGTTGATGAATGTGGATGACGTCGTCGGCGCCGCCTTCCTGCCGACGGACGGACAAGCCAACCCTTCCGACATCACCCAGGCGCTCGCCAAGGGGGCCCGTCTCGCCGGCGCGAAGCTGATCGAAAATGTCGCGGTGACGAATATCGTCGTCGAAGACGGGCGCGTCAGGGCGCTGGAGACCGATGGGGGACGCATCGACTGCGAAAAGGCGGTTCTCTGCTGCGGACAATGGACGCCGCGTTTGGCTCGGCGGGCGGGCGTCAGCGTCCCGCTCGCGCCCATCCATCACCAATATATCGTCACCGAGCGCATCGAGGGCGTGACGGCCGATCTGCCGACGCTGCGCGATCCGGATCGCCTCACCTATTACAAGGAGGAAGTCGGCGGCCTCGTGATGGGCGGCTATGAGCCGAATCCCATTCCCTGGAGCGGCGCGCATGTCCCCGACGACTTCGCCTTCCGCCTGCTCGAAGACGACTGGGACCATTTCGAACCCATCATGGAGCTTGCGCTCGGCCGCATTCCCGCGCTCGCCTCGGCCGGCGTCAAGCAGATGATCAACGGCCTCGAAGGCTTCACGCCGGACGGCAATTGGATGATTGGCGAGGCGCCCGAGGTTCGCAATCTCTTCGTCGGCGCCGGCTTCAACGCTTTCGGCATCGCCTCGGCCGGCGGCGCCGGCATGGCGCTCGCCGAATGGGCGGCGGACGGCGAACCGCCTTTCGATCTTTGGGCGGTCGATATCCGCCGTTTCGGCCCCAATCACCAGGACCCGGAATGGGTGCGCATACGCACGCTCGAGGCCTATGCGCGGCATTATTCCATCGCCTGGCCGGCGGAGGAATATCGCTCGGGCCGGCCCTTGCGCCGTTCGCCGCTCTACGACCGCTTAAAGGAGCGCGGCGCCTGTTTCGGCGAGAAGATGGGCTTCGAACGGCCGAACTGGTTCGCCGACCTCGCCGCCGGCGAAGCCGCGGAAGATCGCTATTCCTTCGCCAAGCCCGGATGGTTCGAGGCCGTGGGACGCGAACATCGCGCCTGTCGCGAGGCCGCGGCCCTCTTCGATCAGACGAGTTTCGCCAAGGCGCTGCTGATTGGGCGTGACGCGGAAGCGGCTCTGTCCTGGATCGCGGCGAATAATGTCGCCAAGCCGCCGGGCAGCGTGATCTACACGCAAATGCTGAACCGCAAGGGCGGGATCGAATGCGATCTCACCGTGACGCGCCTCGACCGAGATCGCTATTACATCGTCACCGGGACGGGCTTCGCGACGCATGATTTCGATTGGATCAGGCGATCCATTCCGCAAGGCATGGACGCGACATTGATCGACGTGACCTCGGCGCGCGCCGTGCTCGCGCTCATGGGGCCGCGCGCGCGCGACATACTCGCCTCCTGCTGCGCGGAGGATGTATCCAACGCCGCCTTTCCCTTCATGACGGCGCGGGAGATTCGCGTCGCCGGCGCGCCGGTGATGGCGATCCGCGTCACCTATGTCGGCGAACTCGGCTGGGAGCTGCATATTCCCGTCGAATTCGCTATCTGCGTCTACGACCGGCTGATGGCGGCCGGAGAGAATTTCGGCCTCGCGAACGCAGGCTATCGCGCCATCGAATCGCTGCGCCTGGAAAAAGCCTATCGCGCCTGGGGCGCCGACATCGGTCCGGATCACTCGCCGCTCATGGCCGGGCTCGGATGGGCGGCGAAATTGAAATCGGACCAGCCGTTTCAGGGGCGCGAGGCGCTCGAACAGGCGGCGAGGAGCCCGCCGCCGCGCCGGCTCGTCGGCTTTTCGGTCGAAGATGCCGACGTGACGCTGCTGGGACGGGAGACGATCTATCGCAACGGCGAACGCGTGGGCTGGCTCTCCAGCGGCGGCTTCGGCTACTCGATCGGAAAGCCGATCGGCTATGGCTATGTGCGCCATGAGGCCGGCGCGACCTTGGAATTCGTACGCGCCGGCGACTATGAACTGGATGTAGCCGGCGAACGCGTTCGTGCCTTCGTTTCGCTCGAGCCTTTTATCGATCCTAAGGGAACGCGCGTTCGCGCGTGACGCGGGCGTATAGAGCAGGTTCCGAAAAAGTTGACAGACTTTTTCGATGAGAACCTGCTCCAATATTTTGATTTTGAGCGATTCCTTATCGATCACATGATTCCATGTGATCGATAAGCGCTCTAGGCGCAGTCGGAAGCGACGATGACCGAGAAAAAATCTGGCGCAGCGGAATGCCGGGAAATTGATCTTGCGGCCTATCCTCGTCGGCGCCTTTACGAGGCCTTTCGCAGCCGAACCGTTCCCGTATTCTCGATCACGACGACTGTCGAGATAACGGCCCTTAGACGGCATATCCGCGCGCGCCAATTGCGGTTCTATCCCGTCCTCGCTTTTCTGATCGCGAGAGCGGCGAATGAGGTCCCCGAATTTCGCCACAGGATCGTCGCGGATCGGCTGGTCGAGTTCGACCATGTCCACCCGTCGCTCACGGTGCTCTTGGACAATGACACATTCGGTTTCGCCGACGCGGACTATACGGGAAACTTCGCCGCCGACTATGCCTCGCTCCAAGAAGCGATCGAGCGCGCGAAACAGTCTCCGAACCAGGATAAAACGGACGGACGCGACCAGCGAATTTTCCTCACCAACCTTCCCTGGTTCGGCTTTTCATCGATACATCACCCTTATGAAGCGAGTTATGCGTCGATCCCGGTCATTACGACCGGGAAGATACACAGCGAGGCCGGCCGGGAGACGATGCCCTTGGGCGTCCAGGTCCATCACGGCCTTGTCGACGGGCTGCACATCGGGCGCTTCGTCGAAAAGCTGAGCGGCTACTGCGCCGAACCTGAGAAATGCCTGTTAGAAGCGTCAAGGTGATCGGCGCTATCCGGCGGCCAAATTGCGCAGCTTGCGAGCGACGTTTTCAGCGCCGTCCCGTTGTGACAAGAGCGCGGCAAGACCGTAAAAATGAGGGTGGGATCGTTTTCGAGGCGTCTGATAAAGTTAGACTAAATCAGGACCTTAAATGGTGGGCGGCACAGGGATTGAACCTGTGACCCCTCCCGTGTGAAGGGAGTGCTCTCCCGCTGAGCTAGCCGCCCGTCGCGCGTCTTACGCGTCTCGCGCATTTGGCGCGTCGCCAATCCTGTACGGGAGGGCGAGGCTCCCCGTCAAGTATGCGCCGCGAAGAGCGCCTGCGTCGCATCCCATAATTCGTCGAAATGCGAGATCACCCGGTCCGGCGAAAAAGCCGCGACCGGCGTCTCCGTATAGCCGAAATCGACGGCGATGGCGGGCGTTCCGGCGGCGCGCGCCGTGTCGATGTCGGTCTTCGAATCCCCGACCATCGCCGCCCGGCGCGGATCGCCGCCGGCGGCGTCGATCGTCAAGAGAAGCGTGCGCGGATCGGGCTTATGCATGGGAAAGCTGCCGCGCCCGCAGATCGCCGCGAAACGGTCGGCCGCCGCGAGCTTTTCCAAAAGCAGCCGCGCGAGGCCCTCTGGCTTATTGGTGCAGACGGCGAGGCGGAAGCCCGCCTCCTTGAAGCGGTCGAGCGCCGCGAGCGCCCCGGGGAAAAGCCGGCTCTCGTCGGCGATATGGTCTTCGTAATGGGCGAGGAAATCCTTGACCAGCGGCTCCACGCGCTCGGGCGCGAGCGGCGCCCCGGCGCGCAAGGTAAAGCCGCGCTCGACCAGCGCCCGCGCCCCGGCGCCCACAAGCGGGCGCCCGATGTCGAGCGCGAGCGGCGCGAACCCCGCGCGCGCGAGCAGCGCATTCAGCGTTCCGATCAGATCATGGGCGGTGTCGGCCAAAGTGCCGTCGAGATCGAAGACGAGGATCGGGGGGCGCGGGTTCATGGCCGCTTGGCTAGCCGCGCTGGCGCGCCGGATCAAGCGCGGCGGAGCGCATCACGCGAAATTTGCCTGCCGAGAGCGCTTCCCGATCAGATGAAATCATGTGATCGATAAGGAATCGCTCAAAATCAAAATATTGGAGCAGGTTCTCATCGAAAAAGTCTGTCAACTTTTTCGGAACCTGCTCTAGCCGTCAAACTCCGCGTATAGACTGCGCCGACCGATTCGCGACAGGGAGAGCGCCAAGATGCATGGGACGCGCCATAAGCATAAGCAGCGATTTGGCTTTCCGGGGATTTTGGCGTTCGCCGCCGCGCAAGTCGCCATGCCGGCGGCGGTCGCCGGGAATTACGAATTCCTCGCCGCGCCGCAGACGGACCTCAATCGCGTCTTCCGGCTCGACCGCTCGAATGGCGAGGTCGGCGCCTGCCAATATGGCCTCAAAGAGGGCGCGCCGATGGGCGTGACGCTCTGCTATCCCCCGGGCGAAGGCGCCAAGGCCGGACCTTTCGGCGAATATGCGCTGGTCGCCTCCCGCCACACGGGCGAGGGCGGCGTGTTTCGCGTCGATCTGCGCTCCGGGATGATGTCCATCTGTTTCGTCTTTAACGAACGTTCGGTGGTCTGCACGCCGCAGGCGAAATAGACGAAGCGGAGCGCAAGACGGCATGAGCGTGGTTTCAGCGGAAGGGATGAAGCGCGCCGCCGCAAGGGCCGCGCTCGCGACGGTGACGCATGGCATGCGGCTCGGCCTCGGCACAGGATCGACGGCGGCGCATTTCGTCGATCTCCTCGGCGCGCGCGTAAAGGAGGGCCTCTCGGTCGTCTGCGTGCCGACCTCCGAGCGCACGAGAGCGCAGGCCGAAAGCCTCGGGCTGACGCTCTCGACGCTGGACGAAACGCCGCAGCTTGACCTCGCCATCGACGGCGCCGACGAATTCGACGCGTCGCTTCGCCTTATCAAGGGCGGCGGCGGCGCGCTTTTGCGCGAGAAGATCGTCGCCGCGGCGTCGGAGCGCATGTTCGTCATCGCCGATGCGACGAAAGAGGTGAAGACGCTCGGCGCCTTTCCCCTGCCCGTCGAGATCGACCGTTTCGGCGCGCGCGCCACCTTTCTGCATATCGAGCGCGCGGCGCGCGGCCTCGGCCTCATCGGACCGCTGACCCTGCGCGAGACGGCGCCGGGCGAACCCTTCGTCACCGACGGCGGCCATTACACGGTCGACTGCGCTTTCGGCGCCATCGACGACCCCGACGCGCTCGCAACGCGCCTTTCGGCGATCCCCGGCGTCGTCGATCACGGCCTCTTTATCGGCCTCGCGACGGCGATTATCGTCGGGGTTAGCGACGGCGTGCGCATCATCGGCGACATATCGGGCGAACTCTCGTGACATTTGACTACGACCTCATCGTCATCGGCGCGGGCTCTGGCGGCGTGCGCGCGGCGCGCGTCGCCGCGAGCCATGGCGCCAAAGTCGCCATCGCCGAAGAATTTCGCGTCGGCGGCACCTGCGTCATTCGCGGCTGCGTGCCCAAAAAGCTCTATGTGCTCGCGAGCCGTTTTCGCGACGAATTCGAGGACGCCGCGGGCTTTGGCTGGCGCGCCCGGGATATTTCCTTCGACTGGCCGACGCTCGTCGCCGCCAAGGAAAAGGAGATCTCGCGCCTCTCCGGGCTTTATGTCGAAACCCTCGCCAACGCCGGCGTCGAGCTTATTCGCGCGCGGGCGACAGTGGCCGGCCCGAATGACGTGCGCTTCTCCGACGGCCGCACGGCGCGGGCGCGCTATCTTCTCGTCGCGACGGGCGGCGCGCCTGTACTCGCGCCGCATATTCCCGGCATTGAATTCGGGATCTCGTCGAATGAGATTTTCGATCTGCCGAAATTTCCGCAACGGCTGCTTATCGTCGGCGCCGGCTATATCGCGGTCGAATTCGCGTGCGTCTTCGCGCGGCTGGGGGCGCAGACGCATCTCGCCTATCGCGCCGACCTGCCGCTGCGCGGCTTCGACGAGGATTTGCGCGGACGTCTCGCCGATGCGCTCAAATCCGCGGGCGTCGTCCATCGGCCGGGCGCATTGCCGACCCGCGTCGTCAAATGCGCGCATGGGCTCGAAGTGGAGATGAGCGACGGCGCGCCGCTCACGGTCGACTGCCTCCTCATCGCCACGGGGCGGCGGCCCCTGACGCAAAATCTCGGGTTAGAGGCGGCGGGCGTCGCCTTGCGCGAGAATGGGGCGGTCGCGGTCGACGCCCATTCGCGCAGCAATGTCGAATCGATCTACGCCGTCGGCGACGTGACCGATCGCATAAACCTCACGCCGGTCGCCATTCGCGAGGGACAGGCTTTCGCCGACACGGTCTTCGGCGCCGCGCCGACCAGCGTCGATTACGACTACACGCCAAGCGCGGTCTTCACGACGCCGGAAATCGGAACCGTCGGCCTGACGGAAGCCGAGGCGATCGCCCGCTACGGCGCTCTCGACATATATGAGACGCAGTTTCGCCCGATGCGGGCGACGCTGTCGGGGCGCGTCGAGCGCGTCTATATGAAGCTCGTCGTCGATGGCGAGAGTCAGCGCGTCGTCGGCGCGCATATCTTCGGGCCCGAGGCCGGCGAGATGGCGCAATTGATCGCGATCGCGCTGCGCATGGGCGCGACGAAACGCGATTTCGACGCGACCATGGCGGTGCATCCGACGATGGCGGAAGAGCTTGTCACCTTGCGGGCGCCGGCGCGCCGGCACGCGCCGAAAGATTAGGCTTCGATCCCCTGGCGCGCCTCCTGGCGCAGGGGAACGATCCTGTCGAGCAGGGCGCGCAATTTGCGCCGCGCCGCGCCGGTCTTCGCCTCGGTGACGCGCGAGAAGAGATAGCCCGAAACGATGGCGACCCCCATCACCGAAAAAGCCACGGCGTAGTGTTTCGGCGTCGCAAGCTCGGACGCCCAGTCCCGCCCGAAGACTTCCCCCGCCGCGGCGCGCGCGAAAATCAGGATCGGCATATGGATGCTGTAGAGCGAGAAGGAAAAATCGGCGAGCGTCTTATGAAATTTGGGGCGCAGCGCCGAGAAGCCTTCGAGCGGCCCGTAGCGGAAGGCGAGCAGCACGATGATGAACAGGCATGAGGCCAAGAGATCGGTGACGTCCGGGAGCCAGGGATACGCCTCGAGAATCGGACCGCGCACGGTCAGACGGATAATCGCGACGACACCAGCGTAAAGGCCGAGCGCCAGCCAGCGCGAGCGAATGACGGCGCGGGGGATCAGTGTCGCGAAGGCGCCGCCCGCCCATAGAATATAGCCGAATCTGAACCAGCTCGGCGGGATGGAGAGCGCGACGAAAAGCGCGACGCCGAGCGCGAAGCCGCCATAGCGCACCGCCGGCGGATAGTGGCGGGCGAAAGGCAGCAGCAGCAAGGGAAAGGTGACGTAGTACCAAAATTCGCAGGCGAGCGACCATAAGGGCCCGTTGGTGCCGTAATAGGAGAAGGCGATGCCCTGCAGATTGAGAAAGCTCGCGAAAAGCAGCGTCGGCGAAAAGTGGCCTTTGAACAGCGTCCAGTCATAGACGCCGCTCCCGGCGAAGAGCCAGCGGCCGAGCGAATCGAAGACGAGCGTGAGCAGGACCGCCGGCACCACCACGAGATAGATGCGCGAGACGCGGTGGATGAAATAATCGCGCAGAAAACCCTGGCCCTTGCGCAGATGCGCCAGCACGGCGCCGCCGACGAGATAGCCGGACATCACGAAAAAGGCGAGCACGGCCTGATGGCCAAGCTCGAATGCGGAATAGAACCACCAGGCGTAAACCGGCGGCGCATGCGGCGCGCTCATGATGTCGGCGAGGTTGATGAACATATTGTTCGTATGAACCGCCAGCACGACGAGCGCGCCAAGCCAGCGGCAAGCCTCGATGAACTGTGACAATATGAACGGCATCGCCGTCTTCGCCCCTTTAAGCCGCCGCCTTCGTCGGCTTATAGCCGCAGCCAAAGCGCATGGCCAAATAAGGCGTCAACAAGGCGCCGGAAGAGTTCCAGTGAGGCGCGCCTTCGCCCAAGAGGGTCGCATTCCACGGATTTTTCATCTATAAACCGCGCTGGAACGAGATCGTTCTTGACGGACGCGCGCGCCCGTCAAGAACGTGAATCTAACGATAATTTAAGGGGATAGAGCATAATTCCGGTTCAAGACGGATTCGCGACGCGGCTCCGTCCCAGGGGATTTTGCTCTGGAGCTGCTGCGGCGAAGCCCCGAAGCGCGCCGCCGAAGCGCCGATTCGCGGAGTTTTGGAAAGTGGAACGCTGGTCGCCGGGCAGTTGGAGAGATTTGCCGATCGAGCAGACGCCGATCTATCGGGATGAGGCGGCGCTCGCCGAGGTCGAGCGGCAGCTCGCGGGCTTTCCGCCGCTCGTTTTCGCGGGCGAGGCGCGCAATCTCAAGCGCCAGCTCGCCGACGTGGCCGCCGGCAAGGCTTTCCTGCTGCAGGGCGGCGACTGCGCCGAGAGCTTCTCGGAACATTCGGCGGACAATATCCGCGACTTCTTCCGCGTCTTCCTGCAGATGGCCGTGGTGCTGACCTATGCCGCCGCCTCGCCGGTGGTGAAGGTCGGGCGCATCGCCGGCCAATTCGCCAAGCCGCGCTCCTCGCCCATGGAGAAGCAAGGCGACGTGGAGCTGCCGAGCTATCGCGGCGACATCATCAATGATCTCGCCTTCACCACGCAGGCGCGCGAGCCCGATCCGCAGCGGCAATTGCTCGCCTATCGCCAGTCGGCGGCCACCTTGAACCTCATCCGCGCCTTCGCGGCGGGCGGCTTCGCCAATCTCGAAAACGTCCATCGCTGGATGCTCGGCTTCGTGAAAAACAGCCCGCAGTCGGAGCGCTATCAAAAGCTCGCCGATCAGATCACCGAGACGCTCTCCTTCATGCGCGCCATCGGACTCGATCCCGAGCACCATCCCGAACTGCGCGGAACGGATTTCTACACTTCGCACGAAGCGCTGCTGCTCTGCTACGAGCAGGCGCTGACCCGCGTCGACTCGACAACGGGCGACTATTACGCGACCTCCGGCCATATGCTCTGGGTCGGCGACCGCACGCGGCAGGAGAATGGCGCGCATATCGAATTCGTGCGCGGCGTCAAAAATCCCATCGGCCTCAAATGCGGGCCGAGCCTCAAGCCCGACGCGCTGCTGCGCCTGATCGACGCGCTCGATCCCGAGAACGAGGCGGGCCGTCTGACGCTGATCTGCCGCTTCGGCGCCGACAAGATCGAGGAGGCGCTACCCGCCCTCGTGCGCGCCGTCACGCGCGAAGGCCGCAATGTGGTGTGGTCCTGCGATCCGATGCACGGCAACACGATCAGCGCGGCGGGTTACAAGACAAGGCCCTTCGATCGCATCATGTCGGAGATCCGCGGCTTCTTCGCCGTGCATCAGGCTGAAGGCTCCTACGCCGGCGGCATTCATCTCGAAATGACCGGCAAGGACGTGACCGAATGCATGGGCGGCGCGCGCGCCATTTCGGAAGACGATCTGCGCAACCGCTACCACACCTATTGCGATCCGCGCCTCAACGCCGAACAGGCGATCGAGGTGGCTTTCCTCGTGGCGGAATTGCTGAAGGCCGAGCGCCTCGCCCGCGGCCTGCGAGAGCAATGCGCGGCGGAATAACGCCGCGTCTCGCTCTCTGCATGGCTCTGGATGTAATTCCCGATGCGCGCTACGCGCGATCGGGAATCCAGAACATAACAAGCATTGTGGATGTCGATCTGAATTCCCAGTCAGGCCTTCGGCCCGCGAGGAACGACTTTTCTCGCGAACCGCTCGACCGGCGCGCGCAGCAAGCGGAGATACGTTAGCCCGTCGTCTCTTCGGCTTCGCTCACCGTCATCGCCGACCCGTGCCAGACGAAATCGTCGTAAATGAGCGCGTCGATGAACATCACCGGCAGCATCAGATCGCGCATGATCAGCGCGAAGGGCGTGCGCCAGTCGAGCGGAAAGCCGCAGACGCGCGCCAGCCAGATTTCGCCGCCATGCATAGAGAAGACGATCATCCCGCACGTCAGCGCGACCGCTGCGACGGAGCCTTCGAGCTGCAAGGCGGCGTAGGCGCCGAGCACGATCGCGGCGAAACTGCCGTTCATGAACTCCGGCGCGTAATGGGCGGGGAAGGTCGCGCGCCGCAGCCGCGCCCAGCGCACATGCCGGGAATAGACTTCGCGCGCCGTGCGCCGGCCGAGCGGCTGCTCGAAGGGCATGTCGACAAGGCGCACGTCCATCCGCTGCGCGCGGATCACCTTGGTCGAGGCGGCGTCCTCGGCGATCTCGCTGGCCAGCGCGCGAATGCCGCCCGCCCGGTCGAGCACCTCGCGGCGCCACATCATATTCTTGCCCTGGGCGAATCCCGCGCCGATCGCCTCGGCGCCATATTGCCAGCGCGCCTGGAAAGTATTGAGGATGGCGCATTCCACCATCGCCCAGAAGCCAGCGGGACGCGAACCGATCGGCATGGAGACGGTCATTGCCGTCCGCGCGCGGAAAGCGGCGAGCATGGTCTGAATATAATCGCGCGGCGGCAGGGCGTTCGAATCCGCGAGGATCACATGGGCGTGGCGCGCCGCCTCCCAGCCCTTGACGCAATTATTGAGCTTGGGATTGGCGCTGACGTAATCATCGCCGACAAGCAGCCGCGCCTCGCGCTCGGGATGCGCCGCGATCATCCGCTCGACCAGCGGAATGATCGGATCTGACGGCGATTGCACGCAGAAGATGATCTCGTAATCGGGATAGTCGAGATCGAAGGTCGCTCCCAGGGTTTCCTCGCTGAAAGGCTCCAGCCCCCGCAGGGGACGCACAATGCTCACCGGCGGAGCGTCCGCCGGCGGCGCCATGTCGCGCGGCCGCGCCCGACATTTTCGGGACATCAACGCCATGCTTGCGAAATTGAGGGTGAGGATGACCGCGCACCAGCCGGCGCAAATATAAGCCAAAATCATGGAGGGAGCTTTTTAAGAGTCGTAACGCAGGGCGCCGTCGCGACGGCTGGCGACGCGAGAGCCCTCGCCCGCTTTCCGGCGCGCGAGGCCGGGCCGCGGCCATTTCGATATTCCGCCTGACAAAGGCGCGATCTCTTGGCAAAAGGGAGGGGGCGCGAGAATCTTATCCTGGCGCGGCGCTTGAGAGAGATGCTGCTGCAGGCCTTGCTGAAACCCTTGTCGAACCTCCTGACGAAGCTTCCTCATGACCTCTCCGATCGTTCGTTTCGCGCCTTCGCCGACCGGCCGCATTCACATCGGCAATGCGCGCGTCGCGCTCTTCAATTTCCTCTTTGCCGTCGCTCACCATGGACGATTCGCGCTACGGTTCGATGACACCGATTTCGCGCGGTCCAGCGCGGAATTCGCGCGCGCGATCGAGATCGATCTCGCCTGGCTCGGGATCGTTCCCGACGCCGTTTTCCGGCAGTCGGAACGCGTCGCGCTTTATGAGGCGGCGGCGGAGAAGCTGCGCGGCCTGGGCCAGCTCTACCCTTGCTATGAGACGCCGGATGAGTTGGAAAAGCGCCGCAAGATGCAGCAGGCGCGCGGCCTGCCGCCGGTTTACGATCGCGCCGCCCTGCGGCTGACGGCGGCCGAGCGCGCGGCCTTCGAGGCGGAGGGTCGACGCCCGCATTGGCGCTTCAAGCTCGCGCCCGGCGTCGTCGAATGGAACGATCTCATTCGCGGCCCCTCCCATATCGACGCGAGCGCCCTCTCCGATCCGGTGCTGATCCGCGAGGACGGCAGCTTCCTTTACACGCTGCCCTCGGTCGTCGACGATATCGACATGCGGATCAGCCATATCATTCGCGGCGAGGACCACGTCACCAACACCGCCGTGCAGTTGCAGCTTTTCGCGGCGCTTGCGCCCCAGGCCGCGGCGCCGGTCTTCGCCCATCACAATCTTCTCGTCGGCGCCGGCGGCGAAGGCCTCTCGAAGCGCACGGGCTCGCTTTCCATCGCCTCGCTGCGCGAAGAGGGCTATGAGGCGCTCGCCGTCGCCGCGCTCGCGACGCTCACGGGCTCCTCCGACAATATTCACGCCGTGCGCTCGCTGGGCGAGCTGGGGAAGAGTTTCGAGCTGTCGCATGTCTCGCGCAATCCCGCGCGCTTCGATCCCGCCGACCTCGCGACGCTGACGCATCGCACGCTGGCGCTTTTCGAATATGAGGACGTGCGCGAACGTCTCGAAGCGCTGACGATCGTCGGGCGCAAGGCGGAGCCGCTCTGGCGCGCGGCGCGCGGCAATCTGTCGCGTTTCGACGATATTCTCACGTGGTGGCGCGTCGTCGAAAGCGAAATCGAGCCGATGCGCGAGGACGAAAGCTTCCTGAAGGACGCCGCGCAACTCTTGCCGGCGGAGCCATGGGACGAGGCGACCTGGGCGGCCTGGACGAGCGACGTCAAGATCGCGACGGGACGCAAGGGCAAGGCGCTCTTTCATCCTCTGCGGCTCGCGTTGACCGGCCATGAAGCCGGGCCAGAGCTGGCGGCGCTGCTGCCGCTCATCGGCCGGGCCAAAGCGCTGGCGCGGCTTACTGGCGGATAAAGGCGAGACGCCGATGACCTATTTGAGCGACATGCGGGATTTCATCAACGCCGCAGGCTTCATCATCGACGTTGCCGGCGTCGCGATCATTCTGCTGGGCGTGACCATATCGAGCCTCGCCTATCTCGTCGCTGTGATGCGCGGCGGCGACGCCTTCCGCCTCTACCGCAAGAATGTCGGCCGATCGATCCTCTTAGGTCTGGAGTTCCTCGTCGGCGGCGACATCATCCGAACGGTCTCCGTCGCCCATCCGGGACTCGCCGACGTGCTGACGCTCGGCCTCATCGTGATGATCCGCACCGCGATGAGCTTCGCGATGGAAGTCGAGCTCGAAGGCCGCTGGCCCTGGCAGGCGCGCAGCTTCGGCGAGACGCCGCCCGGCGGCGAGGATAAGTCCGCCGGCGCTTAGAGCGCTTCCCGATCACAGGGAATCATGTGATCGAGAAGGAATCGCTCAAAATCAAAATATTGGAGCAGGTTCTCATCGAAAAAGTCTGTCAACTTTTTCGGAACCTGGTCCAGCCTATCCCCGCAGCACGGCGACGCCGAACAGATAGGGATGCAGGAATAGCAGAAGGACATAGATCGCCGTGCCGGCCCCGAGGGCGATGGCGTCGCCGCGCGTGAAGGCGTCGAGCCGCGGCGCGCCCGCGTCGCCGCGCCTTTTCACCGAGATGCGGTCGAAAACGCCCCAGGCGAGAAAGGAGCCGAAGAGGATCATGCCGCCGAGATCGCCGTTGACGAGGAGATGGGCGAGCGCCCAGCTCTTGACCGCGACGAGCGTCGGATGGCGCAGCCACCCCCTGATGCGCCCCGGCGGCGCGCGGCGGCTCGCCAGCGCGACGAAAGCGAACCAGACGAGCGGCATGGCGACATGGCGACCCCATGACGGCGGCGTCCACACATAGATCAGCCCCTCGGCGCGATAGCGAATGAAGCCGACGATGATGAGGAGGAGTCCGATCGCGGCGACGAGCGCATAGGCGCGCTTATAGTTCTGGAGCCCGTAGCGCTCGATCAGCCCGGCGCGGGTCTCGCGAAAGGCCGCGAGCGTATGGACGCCAAGAAAAACGACAATGCCGAGAATGAGAACAAGCATGGCTTTCCCCGAAAACAGAAGCTAAAAGCAGCGCGCCTGCGCCTCCGCCTGGGCGCGGCGCAATTCGTCGAGCATATCGCGCGCGGCGCCCGTGTTGCGCATCAGCGCGCCGAGCTGTCCCGCCTGCTGATCGACGCTCGCCACCGTCTCAGCGGCGACATAGCGCTCATAAGGGAGGATGCTGGCGATGACGTCGATCGAGCAGGAGCATTGATCGAGCGAGAGCCGCGTATCGCCATTCGCCTTCATGCAGGCGAAGACATAGTCGGCGCGCGCCGAGGTCGGATAGTCGTTGAGGTCGAGCGCATGGGCGGAACGCGCGCCGAGCGCAAGCGCGCCGCAAAACAAGAGACTGTATACTCCGCGCCGCATTCTCGCCTCTCGCGCCCTGCCCGGCGCAACCTATCGCAAGCCCCGCGCCAGCGCCAAGAAGAAGCAAAGGCGGAAGCGAAAGCGAAGCGAGAATACCATCTTGATCGCCGCGCGGAAGACGCGCAACCTGCGACCCCGTCGCCGCGTCCGCTGGCGCGAAGCTTGCGGGCGCGGCGTTCGAGCCTGACGCGACTGGATGACGCGGCGCCTTCCAGCCCTCACGCCAGATGGGAGGACGGCATGTTCAAATCTCTTCGCTTGGCTTTTCTCCTGCTTTTGCCCGCGCTCGTCGCCGCGGCGCCGGAAGCGCGCGCCCATCGGGCGCTCGACTGGCGGCAGGAGGCCTGCGTTCTGAAGGTCGGGCCGGATTTCATGTATTTGACCGGCTATCAACCGGCGACCTCGCGAAAGACGTTTTGCGAGGATATTCCGACGGCGGGCGACACGATTTTCGTGCTCGACTACGCCCAGGAGGAGATGCGCGCGATGACGACGGATTTCCGCATCGTGCGCAATGTCGGCGAAGCGCAGGAGGAGGAGCGCCTCGACGCCGTCACCGTCGCCTATCTGCCGCCCCACGTCTATCCGGCGGGGACGCTCGAGTTCGAGCATGTCTTCAAGGAAGGCGGCGACTATGTCGGCATCGTCACCATGGACGGGCCGCATGGCGAGCATTGGGTCTCGCGCTTCCCCTTCACCGTCGGCGGGCGCTCTTTCATCGCGCGCGCGCCCTATGTTCTGCTGGCGGCCGCGGCGGCCCTCGCTCTCCTGCTGGCGCTCGCCTGGGGCAAGCGTGACGAAAGCGCGCCGCACGCCTAAACGGATCGCCGCGCCGACCGTCATAGCGCCGTCAATTTAGGCGGGCATAGCATGCATCGAGCTTTCCGATGCGTATGCGTAATGGAGAGTTCAAACGCCGGGCCGGAGGTACGTCCGGCGTTTCTTTTTTTAAGGCCCCTTCATCTTTTCGGCCTGCGCCGTAGCGACGCCCGCTCCGCTCCCCATCTTATAGCTGCCTGAAATATTGGCGTTTCTTGCCCAGCTCGCCTCCCCGGCTCGCGGGGCCAGTTGAAATTAAGCTGGCAGATGCTTATTGGCGCTCCAAACGTCAAGAGCGAGATCGTTCTTGATGGAAACGCCGCGCGCTTCCATTAAGAACGTGAATCTCGCTCTTATTTAAAGAGATAGAGCAGGATTCACGTTTGAAATGGAAGCGCGATGCGAGTTTCCATTTCAAACGATCCTGCTCTAGCATCAGGAAGCGCAAATGATCGGCCGTCTGAACCATGTCGCCATCGCCGTAGACAGCGTCGAAAAGGCTTCCGCCGTTTACCGCGACACGCTCGGCGCAAAGGTCTCCGAACCGGAGAATATCGCCGAACATGGCGTCACGGTCGTCTTCGTTGAGCTGCCCAACACCAAGATCGAGCTTCTCGAGCCCTATGGCGAAAATTCGCCGATCGCGGGTTTCGTCGCCAAAAATCCCACCGGCGGCATCCATCATATGTGCTATGAAGTCGACGACATTCTCGCCGCGCGCGACAAGCTCGCCGCCGCCGGCGCGCGGGTGCTGGGAGACGGCGAGCCGAAGATCGGCGCCCATGGCAAGCCCGTCCTCTTCCTGCACCCCAAGGACTTCTGCGGCGCGCTGATCGAACTCGAACAGGCCTGACGCCATGCCCTTTTCCCTGCCTCTGGCGGCGGTGATCTATCTGACGATCTGGTGGATCACGCTTTTCGCCGTGCTGCCGCTCGGCGTGCGCTCCCAGGACGAGGCCGGCGAAGCGCGGCCCGAGGGCGCCGACCCGGGCGCGCCGGCCGCCCCGCAGCTCTTGAAGAAAGCGGCGCTCACGACGGCGATCGCGGCGGTTCTGTTCGGCCTCGTCGCGCTCGTCGCCAAAGTCATGGACTGAGCGGGGAAGCCGCGCGCCGGCGGGGTTGACCCGCCTGCCGCCGGCCGGTAGTTGATCGCGAGACGCGGCGGGAAGAAGGGCCGCGCGGCCGAGCGGACCGACCCGCTTCGTCGAATTCGACGGCAAAAGGCCGCCGCTTCTGGAGCGAGCGCGTAGCTCAGTCGGTAGAGCACCTGACTTTTAATCAGGGGGTCCCGGGTTCGAGCCCCGGCGCGCTCACCAACAAAATCAATTGCTACGATTGTCGTCACTCGGACGTCCGGGGGAACGCGCCACCTCTTGCGCAGACTGGGACGGGAAGGAGTTCGGCGTCGACATGGGCTTTGACCATTTGCAGACGCCGACGTAAGTCGCCAGCAGCAGCCCAACAGTGGCGCCGAACAGCGTCGCTCCGACAAGCGCGACAAAAAGGCTCTGAAGCCGTGGAGCCTGTTCGTCGTTCATTGGGCATTTTCCTTTTCGCCGGCCTCCGCGCCGGCGCAACCGGCGGGCGGAGCCATGGTCTTATAATTAACTGCTGCGTTCTAGCTTGGCCAGCGCGCACCGCATTCTTCCTGGGGTTTCACGCGCGACTTCGGGCCAAGAGATGGACGAAGCCCATGCGCTGCGCGGCCAGCCGATAGGTTGCGGATAGAGCCATCCAGCTCGTCGACGACGGTCAGAGGAGAATTCGCGACTTTATATATTTTCCTGCGGAAATTGTCCCGCCTGCGCCTCTAAACAATTGTTAATTATGCCTGTGCCTTTAGTCACGGGTCCCTGGTTCAAGCCCCGGCGCGCTCAACAAAGAAATCAAAAGTTACGAGCGCTTGCGCTTCGCCAGCGCCGGCCACGCCGAGTTTGGTAAGCGGAGGTCAGCAGAATCAAAATCCCGCCGCTGCGTCATTTCCGCGAGCGGGCGCCATGAATAGAACGACCGCGCTAAGAAGCGCGCGCCTTGAAGGCGGCGCCTAGAGCGTCCGCGGCATAAATTGCGTCCATCAGATTCGCGGCCGTCACCTCAAAAGGTTCGTTATGCGCACTCTCGCCCGCGGCGACAGCGCGTTCGGCGATCGCCCACGCCTTATCTCGCGTCAACTGTTTCAGCCCGAGCTCGGCAAGCGTCAACGGCAAGCCGACCGAGAGACAAAAACCCATCGTCTCATCGACCAGAGCGCTCGGCCTTCCTTCCAGCACGAGCTGCGCCAGCGTCCCGAAGGCGACCTTTTCGCCATGCAGCCGATCATGCGTTTCCGGCGCGGCCGTCAGCCCGTTGTGGACCGAATGCGCCACTGCGAGTCCGCCCGACTCGAATCCAAGCCCGGAGAGAAGCGTGTTGGCTTCGATGATCCGTTCCAGCGCGGGCGTGATCGAGCCGGCCCGCGCCGCGGCGACGGCCGCCGTTCCGTCTTTGAGGAGCGTTTTATAGCAGAGCTCCGATATCGCGGCGGCCGCGATCGTGCTCAAACCCCCGACGACGTTCTTCCGATGCGCGCGGATTGTCGCGTCCGCTTCGAAATAGGTCGCCAGCGCGTCGCCCATTCCTGCTATCAGCAACCGGACCGGCGCGCGCGCAATGACGGCGCTGTCGACGAGAACGAGATCTGGGTTGCGTTTGTAATAAAGGCATTTCTCAAAAACGCCGTCTTCGGTGTAGACGACCGAAAGCGCGCTGCAGGGCGCATCGCTTGACGCCGTCGTTGGACAACAGGCGACTGGCAGATCAAGTTCGCAAGCGACAGCCCGAGCCGTATCGAGCGCCTTGCCTCCGCCGACGCCAATGATAATGGAGGCTGCGACTCTGCGCGCCTCATCCTTGCCCCGGGAGATCTCGGCGAGGGAGCATTCGCCGCCAAAATCTAAAACGTCGAAGCTCATTCCGCTGGCTGGGAAGGTCTCGCGCCAAACTTCGCTCAAGAGATCGCGCGGACTGCGGCTCGCGATCATCAGCGCCTTGCCTGAAAAGCCCAGCCGTTTTAGCTCCGAGGCCAGCGCCCTCGTCGCGTCTCGCCCCTGAACGTAACGCGCGGGCGAGCAGAAAACATTGAGCATGGGTCGTCCTTGTCTCTGGCGGGAGTTCAAATCCGACCATAATGATTCTGAATTGCGGGCGCAAAACGCGCCGCTGACACTGACCGAGAGTCGGACGATGAGAGCCCCGCGCGAATGCGCGCGTCATGCAGCGCTTGTAAAGTCATAACGTCACGCCGCGATTGGTCGCCGGTCATGACGCAGGCGATCCTAGCAAGTGCGGCGCGGACCCCCGGCCAGCCATTTCGCGTCTCATCGTCAAACAATCGCGCCGAAGACTTTCCCGATGCCGGCGGTGAGAGCCATCGCCAACGCGCCCCAGAATGTCACGCGGACCGTGGCGCCGATAACATTCGCCCCGCCTGCTTTTGCCCCGATGGCGCCCAGAAGAGCGAGAAAGCCCAAAGACGCGGCGGGGACGATGGGAATGATCTCGCGGTCAGCCGATACGATGACCATCAGCAATGGCATAGCGGCGCCGACGGAGAATGACGCCGCCGACGCCAGCGCCGCTTGCACAGGATGCGGGGTGGCGATTTCCGAAATTCCGAGTTCGTCGCGCGCGTGTGCGCCCAGGGCGTCCTTCGCCATCAACTGTTGGGCGACCTGCCGCGCAAGGACCGGATCAATGCCGCGCTTGACATAGATTTCGGCAAGTTCGTCGAGTTCGGCCTCGGGGTCGTCGTTCAGTTCCTTGCGTTCTCGCGCGAGATCGGCCTGTTCGGCGTCGGATTGCGAGCTGACGGACACATATTCGCCAGCGGCCATCGACATGGCGCCCGCCACCAGTCCCGCGACGCCAGCGATCAATACGGCGCTCTCGGTCCTATCGGCCGCCGCAACGCCGAGTATCAAGCTCGCGGTCGAAACGATGCCGTCGTCGGCTCCGAGCACCGCGGCTCTTAGCCAGCCGATACGTCCCACCAAATGGTCTTCTGTGTGCAGTCGCAGACGACTCATCCGACGCTCCAATTCCAAGATCAAATCCGCCCAAGCGGCATGAGAACGACAGAAACGATCAAGATGGGCCGATCACGCGCCGCCGCGCCCGTAACATAGCCGTGTCCGCTAATGCGTCCACTAAAACCGCCGCGTAAAACGATCATGAAGAGAGGATGAGCAAAGTTAAAGCGTCGCCGCCAAGACGACGTCGTCGGCGTCGACTAGGGCGAAGGAGTTTCGCCGCGCTTCGCGCTTCTGGCAGCGTTCGAAAGAAAATGCGTCTCTGCAATCGTTCGTCGAGAGGGGAACAATCTCACAGCGCGCGAGGTTGAACGAATGGTGAGGCTGAGAACTTTGAAAGGACGAGAAAGTGAAATTCGCTTACCTCTCCATCGCAGGGGCCGCGTTTCTGTTCACAACGGATTTCGCTCTGGCATGTAGCAAGGGCGAAGCATCCTATTACAGTCTTAGCGGTCCAACGGCGAGCGGCGGCCGCGTTGAAGACTTCACCGCCGCGCACCGGACTCTCCCTCTCGGATCGTTGGCGCGCGTAACCAATATCAAGAATGGCCGCACGCTGATCTTGAAGATCAATGACAGGGGACCCTATGCGGAGGGCCGCATCATTGACGTCTCCAAAAACGCCGCAAAGGCTTTGGATTTCATCAACGAGGGCGTGACCCAAGTGCTGGTGGAAGAGATCTCGCTTAATTCAAAAGCCTGTTAGTCAAGGGTCGCGTTACTCTCCGGCAAAGGTGCGCTTGTTGGAGTGATTATCATTTATCATCTCCCAAGCGACGCCTTTGCCTTTCGCTTTCTCAACCGCGCCCTTCTCATTGTCGTCGCATCGGGAACATTCGCATAGGCGAGGCGTTCACTGAACGTCAACTCGACATCCGGGAGGAAATAATGAGTATGCAAGCAGAAGCGACGCTGAAGAATCTCGCCCAAGTGAGCCGCGATGGCGAGAAAGGTTTCTCCGCCGCGAGCGAAGCGGTGAAAGACGAAAACTTGAAGCAGCTATTTCAACGGGCTTCCGCGCGATGCGCAGAAGGAGCCCGGGAGCTTGACGAAGAAATCGTCAAGCTCGGCGCCATGCCGGATTCGGGCGGATCCGTTTCTGGCGCGCTCCATCGCGCCTGGACCAATTTGAAGGCCGCGGTTACGGGCGGCGATGACAAGGCCATTCTTGAAGAATGCGAGCGCGGCGAGGATGTCGCGAAAGCCGCCTACCAACATGCGCTCGAAGAGGATTTGCCTCCTCCGTTAGCGACGATCGTCCGTCGCCAGTATCAGGGCGTCCGTGAAAATCACGATCTCATCAAGCGCTTGCGCGACGCCGCTTAGAGCGGCGCGTTTAGGCCGTAGAGAAATATGGAAGAGCGCGGCCCCATCGGCGGTCGCGCCTTTTTTCTTCCGGTCCACGCCGATCGCGCCAATGTCGCCAGCTGTGGCAGATATGGCACATCAGCCGTGAAACGGCGCAAACACGCCAGCCAAGAGAAGGTTCCAATTGCGAAAATCCTCTCGCCTTGCTCAGTTGCGCTCCAGCCCATCGAGATTCGCTCCGTTAGCGGCGAGGACTAGCAATGGCCAACAAATTATTGACAGGCGCCGTTATGACGCTGGCGCTCGCAGCGGGATCCGCGCTCGCCGCCGATTTTCCCTCCCATAAGGCTCCGCCGGCCTATATTCCGCCCCCGCCGACATGGACGGGTTTCCATGTTGGTTTGAATGCGGGGGGCGCATGGAGCGCGAGCACGACGACCAATTTCGTTTCGACGCCGTTTCTCATCAATGGCGCCGGTAATGTCCCGTGGGCGGCGGCGGCGGCGATCGCGGGTTCAGGCGGCGTCTCGACAAACGCCGCCAGCTTCATCGGCGGCGGCCAAATCGGCTATGATTGGCAGTTTAGCGGCGGCTTGCTTGCCGGAGTCGAGGCTGACATTCAGGGCGTCGCCGCAGGCAACAACAATACGGCCCTAACCACGCTGGCGCCCACGCCCTTGACGGCGCAAGGGCTCAATCTGTTAACGAGCGTGACGAGCAGCAAGGCGCTCGATTATCTGGGCACCGTGCGCGGACGGCTCGGCTATCTCATAACGCCGACCCTGCTTGCCTATGCGACCGGCGGACTTGCTTATGGCGGAGCGACGTCGACGACCAGCTTCTTCCAAACCGTGCCCAACGACTTGCCCGGTTTCTTATTGCTCGGCGCCAGTCAGGGGCGATATGCGCAAACGCGGGTCGGCTGGACAGTCGGCGGAGGATTGGAATGGATGTTCTGGCCGCAATGGAGCGCCAAGATCGAATATCTGTTCTATGATCTCGGCTCCGCCGCCTATCCTGTCGCGGTCACCGCTGATTGGCAGCTTTCAGATTTATTGGCGGCCAACGCCACGCAAGCGCGCACGCGCTTCGACGGCCATATCGTCCGCGCCGGCGGGAACTATCATTTCAACTGGGGGGACCCGCCCATCGTCGCGAAATATTGATCTGTCGCGAGCGGGCCGAGCTCTCTCGAAAATTGCGGTCCTGGAGCATTCGCGTGCTGGCGTCCGACGCATTTTCCTTCGCCTTGCGCGCGCGCCGATCCATCCTGCCGCGCGTGCTTGCGCTCGCCGTCCTTGTCGCGTCGGCGCCGACGCGCGCCGAGCCTCTCGTCGCGACGCCGGTAGATCGCGCCGCCATCGAGGCCTGCCTCAAGCTCGTCGACGAGAACGGCCAGAAGCAAGCTCAAAAGCCCGACGCCGACGAGACGCCGGGAGCGATCGGCCGTCTGGCCGCAGCGGCGAAGGAGGCCGCGACCGAATCGGAAAGCTGCGTCGGCGCCGTCACGATCCCCTGCCAGCAGGAGCCCGGCGGCTATTCCACGGCGGGCATGGTCGCATGCAATACGCGGGAATGGGCAGCGTGGGACGAACGCCTCAATCGCGCCTATCGCAAGTCGCAGGAGAACGCGTCTTCCAAATTGGCGACGGCTATGCGGGAGGCGCAGCGCGCCTGGCTGCAATGGCGCGAAAAGAGATGCAAGCTGCCGGAAATCGAAAACGAGGGCGGCACGATCGTCGGTCCCCTCTATACAAGCTGCATGCTCGATACGACGGCGCGACAGGCATTGTGGCTGGAGAGCCGGCAATAGGAATGCGCCTCGAAAGGCGCCCAGCCTGCGCAAGCGCCCGGCCCGCTCGGGGCGCCTGGAACATGAATCTCGCTTAAATAAGGGAGTAGAGGGCGCGCGGCCGCCGCGCGCGTCTTTTGCATCGGTCGCGCATGCGAAAGCGCCCGCAGGGAGCCATAGATGTCGGGATCGACCGAAATTCCAGTCAAATTCGTCTTGCCAAACGGCATAATCGTGCCGGCCGGGTCGCCGGCGTCCAAATATGTCGACGCCAGCCCCTGCGTCGAACTCGGCTTCTTTTTCTCCGAGGACGCCTTCGACGGGAAAATGCACGATATACAATTCGAAACGCAGCTCGCCCTGATTGACACCGGCGCAAGCCATATCATGGCGGCGCCGGATCTGATCAGAAGGCACGGATGCCGCAGACAGCCGACCGGGCGCAACCTGCGCATCAATACCGATATTGAAGCGAAGCAATTTGACGCGCTTCTCTACTTGAAAGAAAGCCGGACGATTTTATCGACGACCGTCTATGAGCATAATGTGCATAAGGCGGTGCCCCAATGCAGCATCATCCTCGGAAGAGTGTTTCTCGAAAAATGCGTCATCGCCTGGAACGGCCCCAAACATACGATAAGCATCAAATATATTCACAATCGGGAATGAGGTTGGACGTTTAGCTTCTCTTGAAATATGCGGCGCCCCGACGGCCGATTGCGCCGTAGGCCGCCTCGGCGTACACTGCATGCGTTCTGAAGCCTTGCTGAAAAGGAGCGGGATATGAACCGCTCGGGCGCCGCCATCGCATTTCTGTCAGCGACCATGATTCTGATTGTCTTCGCGGCGCCGTCCGCGATGGCGAAGTCGAAACGAGTGAGCGGATCGAACTGCAGCTCTGATTGGGTGAACAATGAGAGCGCCATGCAGTGCTTCATCAAGGGGGAAGAAGAAGCCCGCAACGGCGTCAAACACCCGCATTATGTAGCTTGCGGCGGCGGCGACATCTTCTGCTGCACGAACAATGACCGCGGCGACGTGGATTGCGAAGCGCTCGCCGTCGCGCGGCCGCCGTCGAGGAACGTCTTGATTCGCGCGATCCTCGCCGCCCAGAAAAATCGCCGAGCGACCGCCCGTTAAAGACTCCCAGCGCGCCTGATCGAGCCATCAGAGCACGATGACGCCGGCGCCCCATTGATAATGCCCGTCCGCTTTCGCGTCGAAATCGCCGCGCTCGATATAGTCCTGAACGGCCATCATCACTTGTTCGATTTCCGCGTCCGTCGGCGCGTCCCAGATCGCTTCGGCGCTGCGTTCGCCATCGGCGATGGCGTGGATCGCCGTCGCGATCGCGATATGCGTTTTTCGGTCGGCGGCCCAGCGCGGATCGACGCGGGGAAGGCCGTCATTGCTATCGGTCATGTCGCCTCCCGGCGCTGGGCGCGCGCCGACTCGGAACGTTGGGCGGCGCGGCGAAGAATGCGGAGAAAACTGGGCCCATCGGCCAATTCGCCGTGCAGATACAAAAAGCGCGCCGCTCTTAGAACGCAGGGGTCGCTAAGACGCATGCGCGGCGCGCGACGCCTCCAATAGAAAAACCCCCGCTTGCGCGAGGGTTTTTCAGTCTTGGCCAGGACGGCGGGCGCGTCGAAGGGCGTTGATGCGCCTAAGCAATCCTAGCCGAGACGTTATGTATCCTAACTTTATAGCGTATGCAAGCCAGGCTCGTTAAAGAACGGGATCGCGCCCACCCGACAGTCGGGCGCGCCAATGCTCTCGAAACGCGCGCCAGGAGTCCTCGTCCTGAAAAACCGCCTCCGCGAACCATTCGATGGTCGCGACCCCCTCGGGCCAGTCATGGCCTTCATGGCTCCAATGAAGCGCCGGCCAGCGCGGGTTGCGCATAAGCCGACCCTCGCCGTCGCGAGACGAGGGACGCCCCAAATAGTCGCTGAGCCAGGCGACGACCTCAGGGCGGAAAGCGCAGGCGAAAGACAAGCCATGGCGATTTTGTCGCTGCGGCGAACGCAGTAGATGCTGCTCGATCATGGCGAAAGCGGACGGCGCCGCGCCGGATTGAAATTCCCGCATGATGAGCAGCCTGAAGCCCTTCGCGGTCTCCTCGACCGGGATGGCGTGAATGGCTGTCGCCTCTCGATGTTTCATTTCGCTGCGCAGATTGAGCAAGCCCCATGGCGCGGCGATCGCTGCGCGGTCGCCGCTTTTTCGGCATGCGCGGCGGTGCGACGAATGTGCCAAGCCCGTTTCCCGCGCGATCTTACGGCAAAGAATAAGGAGGCGCGGCCATGTGCGCGCGCGCACCAAGCATCAGAGGACAAGGAACGGCGCCGCCGCGATGGCGTTTTTCTTGGTCGCCTGCGAGCGACTGATTGAAGATGGCCAGATTCAATAAATGACTTAACGCAACAGGCATGGAGTGAAATTATGTTCAGGAAACTCATCGCCGCGGCGATCGCCGCCGCATTCCTCTCGGTCCCCATCTCGTCCGCCGTCGCCGGCGAAAACGGCTGTTGCCAGAAAGGCACGCCCGGCGTCTGCGGCGCCCCGGTCACTGTGCTGGGAAAGAAGACCTGCACCTTGGGCTGGTACAAGGTCGTCTGCACGACGAAATGGAACGACTGCAAAAAGAAGGATTGGATGCTCTCCGGTCCGAAGCTGAAGGCCCGGTGAGAGGCGCCTTCCTAAAAAACGTCCCGCTCATTCACGGGCGGGGCGTTTATCCGCTTGCGATATGAAAAGCCCGGCCTTTTGGGCCGGGCTTCCAGGATGCGACTTAGTCGGTCGATCAGTATTTGGCGACGACCGGGGGCGCGCCCCAGTTGAAGTGATAGTTCAGGCCGGCGCGGACGATGTTGCCATTGAAGCGCGTGCGGGCCTGTCCTGCGTTGAAGAAAAACAGCGTACCAGCATTGTTCACCGAAGGCAGCGTGAAATTCTGTGTGACACTGCCGAGATCGTAATAAAGATATTCCACCTTAGCGGACCAGCTCGGCCAGAACATCCACTCTAGGCCGCCTCCAGCCGTCCAGCCAACGCGCGTATCCGAGAATGAAGTTGCGCCGAAGAACCCGGGCACCGCGGTTTGGTTAGCGAACGCCTGGACGATATTAGTATTGGTCTGCACGCCTCCATAGGCGAGACCGCCCGTGCCATAAGCAAGCAGGGTCGGCGTAAACAGCCAGCCGAGGCGTCCGCGCACCGTTCCAAGATAGTCCAGACTTGCGCTTGCCTGATTAAATGAGACCGCCGTTATAGGCGCGAAACCGCTAACTGGAAAAGCCCCAGAGGTCGCGCCACGATTACTGCTGGCCGCAATGCCCTGAATGTCGGCTTCGACGCCTGCAACGAAACTGTTGTAAAACTGCCAATTGTAGCCGATCTGGCCGCCGCCGATGAAGCCGTCGCTCCGGGCCGGGATCAAGCTTGTCGCCGCGAAGGCGGAGGCGAAGGAGCCGGGCACGGCGCCGCCAAGACCCGAAGCGTTGAAGACCGGAAATGCCACCGTGCTGATGTTGGAGCTATTGCTCCAGGTATAGCCCGCGTTCAGACCGACGTAAAAGCCCGTCCACAGCGGCGGAGGCGGCGGGGGCGGCGGCAAAGGCGCCTTGTAGTGCGGAAGATCGGCGGCCACGGCCGTCCCGGCCATTAGCGCTAACGCCATGGCGGCGAAAATCGGTTTCCTCATCGACCTGCTCCTAAACGTCCAAATCGGGTTGCCTTGGAAATCGGGTTGCCTTGGGAGGAGTCCCTGTGAGTCGAAGGCATGAGCGAACAAAGCCGCTGGGGCTTGCACAGTCAAAGAAATTGGAGACGACTTGCGCCCTCTCGCGGCGATTTCCGATCGATTGTGGCGCTGGCGCCACAATTTTGGCGCTATTCAACCGTGGCCTCGAAGCACGCGCTTCGCGGATTCGTTCGAGCGCGCGTTCATGAACCAAAAAGGCGACTTGCTCGAGAAGAGAAAACGCCCCGTCCATCCACGGGCGGAGCGTTTGTCCATAAGGGCAAAAAACCGGCGCTTGCGATATGAAAAGCCCGGCCTTTTGGGCCGGGCTTCCAGGATGCGACTTAGTCGGTCGATCAGTATTTGGCGACCACCGGGGGCGCGCCCCAGTTGAAGTGATAGTTCAGGCCGGCGCGGACGATATTGCCGTTGAAGCGGGTGCGCGCCTCGTGGAAATTCGCGAACAACGGATTTGGAGAGCCGGGCACCACTTGCAGGGCGGGAGCGAGCACCCCTGCGCTATACGACACCGTGCCGAGATCATAGTAGAGATATTCGACCTTCGCCGACCAGTTCGGCCAGAACATCCACTCGACGCCGCCGCCAGCCGTCCAGCCGACGCGCGTATCGCTGAAGGAACCCGAGCCGAACGCCGGCCCTAGAAAGGGATTTGTGATAAACTGCGAGATCGAGGCCGAAGTGTTGACGCCGCCATAGGCGAGACCGCCCGTGCCATAGATGAGCAACGTGGGCGTGAACAGCCAGCCCAGACGGCCACGCACAGTGCCGAGATAGTCAAGGCTTTTAGAAACGGACACAGCGGAAGTGATCGTATTGCCGAATTGGTCCCCTAGGGCAGTCGCGAAGCCGCGCCGCGATGAACTGCCCGCTACGCCTTGGATGTCGGCTTCCACGCCGGCGACGAAGCTGTTGTAGAATTGCCAGTTGTAACCGATCTGGCCGCCACCGATGAAGCCGTCGGAATTGCCACGAAATGTGCCAGACGCGAGCAGCGCATAATTGGCGGCGAAAGCCGCCGCATTGCCCTGATTTGGATTGAACGCGCCAGAGAATGCGCCGAGCGTCACATTATTGCTATTCGACCAGGTATAGCCCGCGTTCAGACCGACGTAGAAGCCCGTCCACAGCGGCGGAGGCGGCGGGGGCGGCAAAGGCGCCTTGTAGTGCGGAAGATCGGCGGCCACAGCCGTCCCGGCCGTCAGCGCCAATGCCATGGCGGCGAAAATTGATTTCCTCATGACCTGCTCCTAAACGTCAAAATGGCATGCCTTGGGAAAAGTCCCCGTGAGTCGAAGGCATGATCGAACAAAGCCGTGGGGGCTTGCACAGTCAAAGAAATTGCAGACGGCTTAAGCTGTCTCGCGGCGTTTTCCGATCTACTGTGGCGCCAGCGCCACAATTATGGCGCAATCCGCCAAGGCTCTCACGCCGCTCGATGGGCGCCTGATCGCTTGAAGGCCTACCGCCCCTCATTGAGCTTCGTCGCAAACAGGGCGAGAGTCTTTGCGTAGACGCGCGCCTGATTCCATTCGAGGAAAACCGGAAAATTGGGCGCGCCTTCCTCCCAGCCGGCGCCCGCGCGCCAGCCCTTGCCTTTCAGGAAATTCGCCGTCGAAGCGAGCGCGTCGGCGGCGGAGCGGATGAGATCCCGTCTTCCGTCGCCGTCGAAATCGACGGCGTATTTGAGATAGGAGGACGGCATGAACTGCGTCTGGCCGATTTCGCCGGCCCAGTCGCCGCGCATCTGCGCCGCGGACATGTCGCCGCGCTCGACCATCCTCAACGCGTCCCTCAATTCATCGGTAAATTGCGCGGAGCGGCGACAGTCGTAGGCGAGCGTCGCAAGCGCCTGCATCGTCCTGAAACGGCCATTGTCGGCGCCAAAGCCCGTCTCCAGCCCCCAGATCGAGATGAGGACCGGGCCGGGCACGCCGTAGCGCTCCTCAATCCGACGCAATAAATCCGCATGGCTGTGCAGCAATGCGCGGCCGCGGCCTAAACGGGAAGGCGTGATCAACCGGGCGGAAAATTTCTCGACGCTCAGCCGGAAAACCCTTTGTCCCCTGTCCCGGGCGATCACCTTTTGGTCGTAGGAGACGCCCGCGAGCGCGGCGTCGAGCGTGCGCCGGGATATTCCTTCGGCCGCCGCCGCCTGCTTGAAATCCTCAAGCCAGGCGTCAAAACCCGCCACCGATGCGCCGCAGGGCGCGGCATGCGCGCAATATGTCCAGGCAAACAGAACCAGCGCCACGGCGACTGGAAGCCGGCGGATTGTCATTGAGCGTTCTCGAATAAGCCTTCGATCCGCGGGCAAGAGTAGAGCAGGACTGTTCGGAAAGAAAATCCGCGCCGCTTCGCGCGGCTGCGGCAATGATCGCTCGCTGCGCCCGTTCAGGCGATATTGTGAAGGCCGGCGTCGACATAGATCGTGTCGCCCGACATGCCAGAGGCGCCCGCGCCGACGAGAAAGGCGACGACCCGCCCCACTTCGGCGATATCGACGAGACGACGGCCCGGACTGCGCGCGACCGCCGCCGCGACCAGTTCGTCGAACTGATCGATTCCGCTCGCCGCCCGCGTTTTCAGCGGCCCCGGCGAAACGGCGAAGACGCGAATATTCTTTTCGCCGAGTTCGGCGGAGAGATAGCGCGTCGTCGCTTCAAGCGCCGCCTTCACGGGCCCCATGATATTGTAATGGTTGATCACTTTGTCGGCGCCGTAATAGCTCATCGTCAGCAGCGCGCCGCCTTCCGTCATCAACGGCTCGGCGAGGCGCGCCATCTCGATGAAGGAATAGCAGGAGACGCGCATCGCCTGCTGAAAGCCGGCGAGCGAACAGTCGACGACGCGGCCGTGCAAATCGTCATGCGGCGCGAAGGCGATGGAGTGGATGACAAAATCGAGCCGCCCCCATTGGGAAGCGATGCGCTCGAACACCGCTTCGAGCTGTCCGGGCCGTTCGACGTCGAGCGGCAGCAGCAGTTCGGCGTCGATCCGCTCGGCGAGCGGGCGCACGAAACGCTCCGCCTTTTCGTTGAGATAGGTCAGCGCGAGCTCGGCGCCGAAAGCGCGAAGCTTCGCCGCGCATCCGAAAGCGATGCTATGCTCATTGGCGACGCCGATGACGAGGCCGCGCTTGCCGCGCAGCATGTCGCCGATCCGGCTCTCGGGGTCCCAGACTTTCGGCAGGGGATCGGCCGGTCGCGCAAGGTCGAGCCTCGCCATGGTCTTTGACTCCTCCGTCGAGAGGCGGCCAATCGCCGAAAATGCGCAGGCGCCCCGCGACGATCAATCGTCGCAATCGCTAACCGCGCGCGATGACGGCCCAATGACCGCAGCGCATAGCGAACGACCGAGTTCAGGCGCGATAGCGAAGTTCCGACGCGCCGCGCAATTGCGCGGCGGCCGCCTCCGGCGTGATGTCGCGTTGCGGCGACCCCAGCAGTTCGAAGCCGACCATGAATTTGCGCACGCTCGCCGAACGCAGCAGCGGCGGATAGAAATGCACGTGGAAATGCCAATGCGGATGCCGCGCGCCGTCGCAGGGACGCTGATGGAAGCCCATCGAATAGGGAAAATCCGTTTCAAAGAGATTGTCGTATCGGATCGTCAGGCGCCGGAGAATATCGGCCAGCGCAAAAGATTCATCGGACGAGAGATCGTCGAAAGCGCCGATATGGCGGCGCGCCAGCAGCATCGTCTCGAAGGGCCAGATCGCCCAGAAGGGAACAAGCGCGACGAAATGCTCATTGGCGCAAACGATGCGCTCGCCGTGCCTTTCTTCGAGAGCGAGATAATCGCAGAGCAGGCAGGCGCCGTTCTTCGCCATATAGTCGCCCTGCCCCTTCGACTCCTTGACGATTTCATTCGGGACGCCGTGGGTCGCCCAAATCTGGCAATGTGGATGCGGATTGCTCGCGCCCATCGCTGCGCCGCGATTCTCGAAAATCTGCACGTAGTTGATAACCTTGAGCGCCGCGAGGCGGCGATGTTCGTCCCGCCAGGCCTCGACGACGCGGGCGATGTCCGGCGCTCGCATGCGCGACAGCGTCAGGTCATGGCGCTCCGAGAAGCACAGGACGCGGCATCGGCCCGGCTCCGCGCGGGCGACAAGGAGGCCGGCTTCATCGAAGCCATCCGTGGCGGCTTCGGCGGTCAGCGCGGGAAAATCATTGTCGAACGCGAAAACCCCGGCGTATTGCGGATTGCGCCGGCCGTTCGCCCTTTCGTTTCCGGGGCACAAATAGCAAGTCGGATCATAAGGAGCGCAGGGCGCTTCGCTTCGCGCCTCCTCCTGTCCGCGCCAGGGCCGGCTTGTCCGATGCGGCGAGACAAGCGTCCATTCGCCCGTCAGCGGATTGAGGCGGCGATGCGATATGTTGCGCAAGAAGGACATTGCTCAACTCGCCTTATGCGCCGACGGGACCGGCGCCCGGACCCGGCGCGCAGTCAAAGACCGGCGGCGTAACGCCCTTCGCCTGCCGATAGCGCTCCTGCACGCTCCCCGCAAAGGCCGCCGCATGATCGGCGTCGACGAGATTAATGGTGGAGCCGCCAAAGCCGCCGCCCATCATGCGCGCGCCATAGACGCCGGGGAGGCCTTGCGCGATGTCGACCAGGAGATCGAGTTCGGGGCAACTCACCTCATAATCGTCGCGCAGACTCGCATGCGACAAATCCATCATGCGGCCGCAGGTTGCGAGATCGCCCGATTCCAGCGCCGCCGCCGCGCGCAGGGTTCGCGCATTCTCGCTGACGACATGTCGCGCGCGGCGGAAAATGACCTCCGGCAAGTCCTCGGCATGGCGCATGAGGGCCTCGATCGAAACGTCGCGCAAGGCGCTTACGCCGTCGATTCCCGACGAGAGCAACGCGACGGCGCGTTCGCATTCGTCGCGGCGCTCATTGTATTCGTCAGCCACGAGTCTATGGCGGATCATGGTGTCGCAAACGACGAGCCGCGCGCTTGGATCGATGGCGACGGGTTTTGCTTCGAGGCTGCGGCAGTCGAGTAGCAGCGCGCTTCCGGCGACGGCGCAGCAGGAAATATATTGATCCATGATTCCGCAACGCATGCCGACGAATTCATTCTCCGCGCGCTGACAGATTTTGGCCAATTCGACTTTATCGACGCTCGCGCCGCTGACGGCGAGGAGCGCATAGCCGACGGCGACTTCGAAGGCCGCCGAAGCCGAAAGACCTGCGCCGAGCGGAAGATCGGCGTCGATCAAAAGATCGGCGCCGCTCAGCCGATGGCCGGCGCGCGCCAGAACAACCGCCACGCCGTGCGCATAATCGCTCCAGTCGCCGCGCGGAAGGGGTGCGGAATCGTCCAAATCGAATTCTGCGGTCTCATCCATGACGAGCGAGCGCAGCCGCAGCCGACGGTCGGCGCGGGGCGCGATCGCCACGAAAACGGCGAGATCGAGCGCCGCCGGCAATACGAAGCCGTCGTTATAATCCGTATGTTCGCCGATGAGGTTGACGCGCCCCGGGGCGCGGAAAAGGCGCGGCTCCTTCCCGAAGCATTGCCGGAAGCGCGCGGCAAGCTCCGTCGCAATGGTTAAGGACATTTTCCTCCCGGATCGTCATTTTACTGTCAAAGGCGAGCACCATCGATGCCTGACGCGACGGAGAAATGACAGTCAGCCCTATGAAATCTCAAACGCTCGGCGTCTGCTACTACCCCGAACATTGGCCTCCGTCGCGCTGGGCGGAAGACGCCGCGATGATGAAGGCGCTCGGCCTGACCTTCGTTCGCATCGGCGAATTCTCCTGGTCGCGTCTGGAGCCTGCGCCGGGCGTCTATGAATTCGACTGGCTTTTGCGCGCCATCGACGTTCTGCATGCGGCGGGGCTGAAGATCGTTCTGGGAACGCCGACGGCGACGCCGCCGAAATGGCTCGTCGACAAAATGCCCGACATGCTGGCGCTGGACGCGCAAGGGCGTCCGCGCGCATTCGGCTCGCGGCGGCATTATTGCTTCAGCCATGAAGGCTATGCGCGCGAATGCGATCGCATCGTCGAGCGGCTCGCCAAGGCTTTCGGAAGCCATCCTGCCGTCGCCGCATGGCAGACGGACAATGAATTTGGCTGCCACGACACAGTGGAAAGCTATTCCGACGCCGCGCGCGAAGCGTTCCGCAAATGGTGCGCGGCGAAATATGGCGCGGTCGACGCGCTGAACAAAGCCTGGGGCAATGTCTTCTGGTCGATGGAAGTGCAAAGTTTCGACGAGATCGAGCTTCCCAATCTGACCGTGACGGAGGCCAATCCGTCGCATCTTTTGGACTTCCAGAGATTTTCCTCGGATCAGGTCGCCGCCTTCAATCGGCGCCAGACCGAGATCATCCGACGCCATTCGCAGGGGCGCGATATTCTGCATAATTTCATGGGCGCTTTCTTCGCCTTCGATCATTACGCCTTGTCGAAAGACCTCGACGTCGCCGCCTGGGACAGCTACCCGCTGGGGTTTCTCGAGCGCTCGCCGAACGACGAGGCGTTCAAGCTGCGTTATATGCGGGTCGGCGACCCGGATTTTCAGGCCTTTCATCACGATCTCTACCGCGCCTGCGGAAACGGACGCTGGCAGGTGATGGAGCAGCAGCCCGGCGCGGTGAACTGGGCGCCCTGGAACCCCGCGCCGGCGAAAGGCGCCGTGCGTCTTTGGACCTTCGAAGCCTTCGCCGCCGGCGCCGAAACGGTGAGCTATTTTCGCTGGCGGCAGGCGCCTTTCGCGCAGGAGCAAATGCATGAGGGATTGCTCTTGCCCAACTCCGAACCAAATGCGGCCTATGACGAAGTCGCGCAAGTTTCGAAGGAGCTCGCGGCGCTGGGCGCGCGGGTCGAAACGGCGCGCGCGCCCATAGCGCTGATTTTCGACTATGAAAGCGCATGGGCCTGGCGCCTCGAGCCGCAAGGCGAGAACTTCTCCTATCCAGAACTTGTCTTTGCCTATTACCGGGCCTTGCGGCGCGCCGGCCTCTCCATCGACCTTGTTCCGCCGACCGCCGAGGCGATCGCCGATCGCAAGCTGATTTTGGCGCCTGCGCTTTTTGCGCCTTCGCGCGCATTCGTCGACGCGCTCGCGGCGAGCGGGGCGACGACGCTCATCGGGCCGCGCGCGGGATCGAAGACCGCGGATTTCCAGATAGCGCCCGATCTGCCCCCCGGCGTTCTCGGCGATCTTTTGGACATTCGCGTGCAGCGCGTCGAAAGCCTGCGTCCCGGCGCCGAAATCGCCATCGGCGACGATGGCGCCTTCGAGCGCTGGCGCGAATTTGTGCAAACAGGCGCGAATGCGAGCATCGAACTTTCGTCGATTGACGGCGCGGCGGCGTTGACGCGGCGCGGCGACGCCTTCTATCTCGCCGGCTGGCCCGACGAAGCCTTGTTGAAAAACGTGCTGCGCCGCGCATTGGCCGCCGCCGACATTCCCGTGCTCGATCTTCCTGAAGACATTCGCGTCCGCGACAATGGGACGATGCGTTACCTGTTCAATTACGGTCCCGATGCGACGGATATTTCCGCGCTCGTCGGCGATGCGAAGCTCTTGCTTGGCGACCGCCTGATCGAAGCTTGCGGGGTCGCCGCATTCAACGTCGCGCCGGGAAGTTAGCGGCGGCGAAGCGACGGGGTCACATAGGCGTCAATTTGAATCGCTATGGCTGCGAGCAAGGCGTGAGGAAGGCGCGGCGTGCCGGACGCGCTGCGCCCGTGCGGACACTGGCGATGACAAAGACAGATGCGATCCGCAACACCACATGGGACGAATTGGAGATTGGGGCGAGCGCGCGCATCGAGCGCACGTGTTGCGTCGATGATCTTCTTCTCTTCGCCCACGCTTCGGGCAATGTGAACCCGCTGATGCTTCCCGCGCATGACGGACATGACGCGCAGGATGCGATCGCGCCGTCGCTTTGGGTGGGATCGCTCGTCTCCGCCGTGCTTGGAAATCTTCTTCCCGGCGCCGGGACCTTATATCTCGCGCAGAATTTCCGCTTCGGCGCCCGCGTGCGTCCGGGCGATAAATTATCCGTCGAGATTCGCTGCGTCGAGAAACGCGAGAAGCCCGTGGCGATATTTACGGCGCGCGTGACGAAGGCCGACGGCGCGCTGGCGTGCGATGGAGTCGCGGAAGTCGCCGCGCCCGTCGAGACGATCCTGTCGCCGCGCGAAGAATTGCCGTCGATCATCGTCGATAGGCGCGATCATTTCGCGCGGCTCGTCGAACAGGCCGCCGCGCTTGGACCCCTCCCGACGGCGGTGGTCTGGCCGGACGACCGCAATTCCCTGATGGGCGCCCTGCTCTCGGCCGAACGCGGCCTGATCGAGCCTATTCTCATCGGCCCGCGCTCGAAAATCGTCGAACTCGCCGTTTCGGAGGGCCAGGCGCTCGACGAAAAATGGATCGTCGACGCGGCGGACAGACATGACGCCTGCCTGCGCGCCGTCGAATTGGCGCGTCAAGGCGCGGCGCGCGCGATCATGAAAGGCGACGTCCATTCCGACGAACTGCTCGGCGCGGTCGTCAAGAAGGAAGGCGGCCTGCGGACGAACCGCCGCATCAGCCATGTTTTCGCAATGGACGCGCCGACGCTCGATCGTCTGCTGTTCATCTCCGACGCCGCCGTGAATATCGCGCCCGATCTTTCGGTCAAGGTCGACATCGTTCAAAACGCCATCGACCTTGCGCGCGCCTGCGGCGTCGAAGCGCCGCGCGTCGGCGTCCTTTCGGCGGTCGAAACGGTGAATGTCGCCATTCCCTCGACGCTCGACGCGGCGATCCTGTCGAAAATGGCGGATCGCGGCCAGATCACGGGCGGCGCCGTCGACGGTCCGCTCGCGATGGACAACGCCGTGGACATCGACGCCGCGCGCACCAAGGGCATCAGCTCGCTCGTCGCCGGACGCGCGGACATATTGATCGCGCCCAATATCGAAGCGGGCAATATGCTCGCCAAGGAGCTGACATTCGTCGCGCGCGCCGAGGCGGCCGGCCTCGTGCTCGGCGCCAAGATTCCGATCATGCTGACGAGCCGCGCCGATAATGAGCGGGCGCGGCTGGCCTCGAGCGCGCTCGCGGCGCTTTACGATCACTGGCGACGCTTCGGCAAGACCGCGGCCGAACCGATCTCCTTGCGCGACGCAGCGGAGTGAGGACGGTCATGGGCGATCATGTGCTGACGCTCAATGCGGGCTCTTCGTCGATTAAATTCGCCCTCTTCGTCGTCGACGGCGAATGGCCGATGCAGATCGCGCATGGCGAGGCCGAAGGCCTTGGCGCTTCTCCTCGCTTTCACGCCCAATGCGTCGGCGGCGAGCGCCGCGACGAAGCGCTCGACGCCGCCGATCACGTCGGCGCGACCGAGGCCATCGTCGCCTGGATCAACGAGGCTTTCCCTCACGCCGCGATCGCCGCCGTCGGCCATCGCATCGTTCACGGCGGCGCGCGCTTCCTTGCGCCGGCGCTCATCGACGACGCGGTTCTCGCCTATCTTCGCACGCTCATTCCGCTCGCGCCGCTGCATCAGCCGCATAATCTCGGCGGCGTCGAGGCGGCGCAGGCGGCTTTTCCTGGCGTGCCGCAGGTCGCCTGTTTCGACACCGCCTTTCATCGCGGCCATACATTCGTCAACGACGCCTATGCGCTGCCGCGCGACTATTATCGGCGCGGCCTGCGCCGCTTCGGCTTTCACGGCCTGTCTTACGAATTCATCGCGCATCGCCTGCGCGAAATCGATCCGACCGCCGCCTGCGGCCGCGTCGTCGTCGCGCATCTGGGCAATGGCGCCTCGCTCTGCGCAATGCAGGACGGCCGTTCGGTGGCGACGACCATGGGCTTTTCGGCGCTCGAAGGCCTGCCCATGGGGACGCGCTGCGGCGCGATCGACCCCGGCCTGCTTCTTTATCTCCTCGAACATGAGAAAATGTCGGTCGCCGCTTTGACGCGGCTGCTTTACAGCGAATCCGGCCTTCTCGGGCTGTCAGAGCTGTCGCAGGACATGCGGGCGTTAGAGGCTTCCGACTCGCCGCAGGCGAAGGAGGCGATCGCCTATTTCGCGCATCGCGTCAAAATGGAGATCGCCGCGCTGGCGGCGACGATGAACGGCCTCGACGCCCTGGTCTTCACCGGCGGCATCGGCGAGCACTCCGCCCGCCTTCGCGCCGCGACGCTCGATGGTTTGGGCTGGCTCGGCGTGTCGCTTAACGCCGAGGCGAATGCGCGCGGCGACGCCCGCATTTCCGACTTTACGTCGCATGTTCCCGTCTATGTCTCGCCGACCGACGAGGAAGCGATGATCGCGCGCCATGCGATGGAGGCGACGGGGCTCGCCCGCGTCGCCGCGTGACATAACGGAGCTTTGACAGCCATGGAGCCGACTTTCAGTCTCGACGATCTGCCGCGCCGTTTCGCCGACGGCCAGGTCACGACCAGCGTGCAATCGCGGCAGCTCGCGACCGCCATCGGCCGGCATGCGCAAAGAATAGGAAACGCTCAGGCCGAACGCGCGCAGATCTTCTGGAAGGACTTTGCGGCGCTGCAGGAACGCTTCGCCGCCCCGAAAGGCGCCGGCTCGCTGAGCGACGAGGCGCTCGGCTACGCCAGAAACGCCGCCCGCCGCGCCATATTGACGCTCGATACGCTGCGCGAGCGCGCGGACAATGACGCCGCGCATGAGGCGGCCGGCTCGCCGCCGGTTCTCTCCTATCGCTCGGAAGTCGTTCTCGACGGGCGAAAACTTCCCCGCCCGGTCAATTATTTGCTCTTGAGAATCGTTCCGCCGGAAGGCGTCACGACCTTCGACTGGAAGCGGCCCTATCTGATCATCGACCCGCGCGCCGGCCATGGCGCGGGCATTGGCGGGTTCAAATCCGACAGCCAGGTGGGCGTCGCGCTGCACGACGGCCACCCCGTCTATTTCCTCGTCTTCCGGCCGCATCCCGAGCGGTGCCAGACGCTCGCCGACGTGATGCGCGCGGAAGCCGCCTTCGTGAAGGAAATCGGCCGCCGTCATCCGCAATCGCCCAAGCCCATCGTCGTCGGCAATTGCCAGGGCGGATGGGCGGCGATGGTGCTCGCCGCGGCCAATCCCGACATCACCGGCCCTCTCGTCGTCAATGGCGCGCCGCTCGCCTATTGGTCCGGACGGATCGGCGAAAATCCCATGCGCTACAATGGCGGAATGCTGGGCGGCCTCGCCGGCGTGCTGCTGCTCGCCGACCTCGGCCATGGCGAATTCGACGGCGCGCATCTCGTCTCCAATTTCGAGCTGCTCAATCCGAGCCGCAATCTCTTCGCGAAATATTACGACCTCTTTTCGGACGTCGATGGCGGCCGCGAAAGATTCCTCGAATTCGAACGCTGGTGGGGCGGCTTCCACTATATGAACGAAGCCGAGATACGCTGGATCGTCGAGCAGCTTTTCGTCGGCAACAAGCTTTCCCGCGGCGAAGCGCGGATCGAGCGCGGCAGGCGGCTCGATTTCAAAGCCATTCGTTCGCCGATCGTCGTCTTCGCGAGCTGGGGCGACAATATCACGCCGCCGCAGCAGGCGCTGAACTGGATTCCCGACACATACGCCGACGAGCATGAAATCAAGATATGCGGCCAGCGCATCATCTATATGATCCACGAGAAAGTCGGCCATCTCGGCATTTTCGTCTCTTCCTCGGTGGCGAAGAAGGAACATGCCGAAGTCACCTCGACGATGAAGACGATCGAAGCGCTCGCGCCCGGCCTCTATGAGATGAAGATCGAAGAGGAGTTCGGCGAGGGCGTGCACAAGCGTTTCCGCGTCAGCTTCGCCGAACGTCGCGTGTCGGATATATTGACAATCGACGAGGACGACCGCAGCGAGGAGACGGATTTCGCCGCCGTCGCGCGCCTTTCCGAATATAGCGCCGACGCCTACGATCTCTTCTTGCGCCCGCTCGTGCAGTCTCTCGTCACGACTCAATCGGCGCGCCTGAGCCGCGAACTGCATCCGGCGCGTCTGCAACGGCGCATTTTCTCGTCGAAGAATCCCGCGCTGCATTGGCTGCCGGAGGCGGTCGCGCAAGTTCGCGATCGAGAGGAGAAGCTTGCAAGCGACAATCCCTTCTTCATGGCCGAGCAATTATGGGCGCAAAGCGTCATGCAGGGCATGGATCTCTGGCGCGACATGCGCGACGCCTGTTTTGAAATCGCCTTCCTGTCGCTCTATGGCGGCCCGCTGATGCATTGGGTCGGCCGCTTCAACGACTTCCAGAGAACGCTGAAGAGCCCGGCCGAATTGCGCTTCCTGCCGGCGGCGCAGGCCGCGCTCCTCAACATCGGGCGCGGCGGCTTCCCGGAGGCGGTGATCCGCATGCTGCTGCTGCTCAGCGAAGCGCGCGGCTCGGTGCGGCGCGACCGGCTGGAGCGTTCGGCGCATATGCTGAATTGCGACGAGCCTTTCGCGTCGCTGGGCGCAGAGCGGCGCGCCGCCTTGATTCACGAACAATCGATCATCGTCGAATTCGAGCGGGACGGCGCGATCGAGACGCTGCCCTTGCTGCTGCCGAATTCCGAAGAAAGGACCAAGGCGGTCGGCGCGATCGAATTTGTCGCGGGCGCGATCGAGGAAATGGAGCCGCGCACGCTGCATATGCTCCAGCGCATCCGAAAGGCGCTTAATCTTCCCCCGATCGAAACCAATCTGACGCGCGCCGATCCGCTCGACGGCGCCGAAGAGGAAGAGGAGCAGGCGGCCTGACCGGCCCTTCGCGTCAAGAGCGCGCTGCGAAAAAGCGCAACGCGGTTTTTCGCGTAAAGCGCGCTCTAAATTTTTTGAATCGATCACGTTATCTGCATTTGGGCGATTCCGCCCAGATGCAGCGTGATCGAGCGTCTTAAAAGACGAGAATGGAGGCGATGTAAAAATAGGTCAGGAGCGAAAAGGCGTCCTGCACCACCGTCGCCACCGGACCAGATCCCAGCGCCGCGTCATAGCCCATTCGGGCGAAGATCCAGGGCATCAGAAAACCGAAGGCCGTGGCGATCGTGCTGGCGACCGCGAGCGAAATCGAGACCGTCGCGGCGAGGTCGGCGCTCGAAAAGAAATACCATACGACCGGAAAGGCAAGACAGCCAAGGATCGCGCCCAGCAAGGCGCCCGTCCCCAGCTCTCCGGCGAAGAGCGGCAGAAGCGCGGAGTCGGTCAAAGACAGTCCACGAACGACGACGACTTCCGACTGCGTGCCGACGGAGTCGGCGAGATAGACGATCGCCGGGATGAAAAAGGCGACGGCGATATGCGCGCTCAAAGCCTTTTCGAAACTCGACATCAGAGCCGTCGCCCCGGCGCTGCCGGCCATGCCGAAAAGAAGCCAGGGCAGCCGATACATGGCGCGTCGATGCGGCGGCGCGGTCAGCGCGTCCTTCGCGGCCTCCGACCTGCCGAGAATGCCCGCCATGTGATGCAGATCCTCAAGATGCTCGTCGCGCAGGATCGTCATCAGCGCCCGGGCCGGCACGGCGCCGAGAAACCTTCCGTCGTCGTCGCAGACCGCCAGCATGGAAAGTCCGGCGCGAATGGCGACGCTCGCCGCCTCCTCTCGATCGGCGCCGGGCGAAACGCTATAGATTTCGGCGTTCCGCGCGATCTGCCAAAGAGGCGTTTCTTCCGCGCCGCCGAGAAGGTCGCGGATGGCGACAATCCCCGCGAGACGGCCGTCCTCGGCGAGCACGAAGACATGCGACGCGTCGTCGAATTGCCGGCCGATGAGCCGGGCGCGCGCCTCGCCGACGGTCTCCCCCACGCCCGCAACGGGAACGGAAGCGACCAAATAATGCTCGATCGTCTGACCGCGCGACGACGCGGGCGGCTCATTGGCTTGCGCCGAAGGGCGGGACATTACAGTCATGGAAATTTTGGATATTTCCTCGAAGGGAGCTAGTTTACGGCGCGGCGCTCAGAATGGTCGGCGCAGCGGCGGTTCATATGATATGCAACACGATAGCCATGTGACGCGAAGGCGTCTTCACAATTGTTTTATTGAAGATGCGCCTGTCGTCATAAAAGTGAGACAATCTTGCTCGACAGGCGGCGCCAACGGGAACGCGTCGAGCGAAGGCGAGTCGGACCGGGAGTCGAAGCCATGAAGCCCTTGGGATTCGCATTGGGAGCCTTGACCGGCGCAGCTGCGACGCTGCTCCTCTCCCGTCAGGGAGCGCAACGCTTCCGGCCTGTCGCGAAAGCGGCGCTGAAAGCGGCGATGGTCGCCTATCACGAGGCGCGCGCGCAAGGCGCGGAATTGGCCGAAGCGGCCGAAGATCTCTTCGCCGAAGCGAAGGCCGACGCCGCCGCGGATATTTTCGCGGAGGCCGTAGCCGCCGCGGAGGCGCGCGCCAAAGCGACGGCGGAAGCGAAACCCAAGGCGGAGAGCGCGCCGCAGCCAAGCGAAGCCCCGGCGCCGCGCGCCGCAAGCGAAAGCGCCTGAGACGATGCGCGACGCCGCTCTGCCCCATGCGGAAATCGCCCATGCGATGCCCGGCCGCGCGCGACTGCGCATCGCCGACCGGCGCGGCGACGACGCCTTCTTCGCGTCGATCGCAAAAGGCCTCTCGACCATCGCCGGCGTGCGCGCCGTCGAGGTCACGCCGCTGACCGGCAGCGTGCTCATCCAGCACAATGGGCCGCTGGCGCGCATCGGCGTGGCGGCCGAAGAGGCGCGGCTGTTTGTCGTGGGCGGCGTCGCGCATGTCGCGCAGCCCGCGCCCGCGGTCGCCATCGATCCCAAAATGGTCGTTGCGCTCGGCCTTTGCGCCGCCGCGCTGTGGCAGTTTTCAAGAGAGCGCTTTTTGCCGCCGGCGCTCACGCTTTTGTGGTATGCGAGCCGCCTCGGCGGGGTCTGGTCGCACGACGGCCTCGCGGAAGACGAATAACGCCTATCCCTTAAGGGCGTCGGCGACGTCGAGCGCCTCCCAGGGCAGGTCGAGATCGTCGCGGCCGAAATGCCCGTAAGTGGCGAGCGGCAGATAGAAGCCGGCCGGCCGCGCCGCCGGCGCCTTCCGCAGACCGAAGCGATGCGCGATCGCGGCGGGCCGGAAATCCAGAAAATTCGCAAGACGCTTGGCGATAACGTCGTCGCCAGTCCGTCCCGTGCCGAACGTTTCGACCGAAAGGCTCAAGGGCTGCGCCTGTCCCGCGGCATAGGCGAGATGGACCTCGCAACGCGCCGCGAGACCCGCCGCGACGATATTCTTGGCGGCGTGGCGCGCGGCATAGGCTCCCGCGCGTTCGATGCGCGAAGGGTCCTTCCCCGATAACGCCGAGCCGCTCTGGCGCGCGATTTCGCCATAGGAGTCGATGCCGTTCTTGCGGCCCGTCAGGCCCGCATGACGCGCCGGGCCGCCGATGTCGAAGGGGACGCCGGCGTTGATGCGAACATCGGTTCGCGCGTCGGGCGCAATGTCGCCGTGGCTCAGCGCTTCCAACGCGCGCGCGCGCAGCCGCTCGTTTGCGTCGGCGTCCGGCGCGGCGCCGTCGAAGGCGACGGTGAGCGAAACGCCATGAATGCGCGCCGGCTGGCCGCCACGATATTCCACCGACACTTGCGTCTTGGCGTCCGGCGAGAGAGCGGCAAAGCCGTCGCGCCGCGCGGCGTCGAGCGCGCGCGCGAGCCTGTGCGCGAGACTGATCGGCGCCGGCATGAATTCGGCCGTGTCGCGACAAGCGTAGCCGAAGACATTCGCCTGCTCATGCGCGACGCGCCGGGCGAAGGCGTCATCATCGGGCGCGGCCAGCGGCGGCTCGCGCGCCGCAAGCGGCAGTTCGACGAGACTCGTCAGGATCGAACAATTGCGCGCGTCGAATGTCCCGGCGGAATAGCCGGCGTCCTCTATGACTTTGCGCGCCAGCCCCGGCAGATCGACGACCGCGTCGGCGGCGTAGCGGGCGGCGAGAAAAACGACGCCCGTCGCGAGCGCGCATTCGATGACGGCGCGAGCGCTTTCGTCTTCGCGCAGCAGCGCATCGATCGCCGCGTCGCTGATCTGATCGCAAAGCTTGTCGGGATGGCCGGGCGTGACCGATTCCGACGTGAAGATCATGTCAGGCGACATGGCGTGCTTCCTTGACGCGCGGCGCCTCGCGATCGGCAAGCCTGCCGATCAGATCATTGGCGATCGAACTGCCGAATGCAATGGCCGCGATACGCGACAAATCTCCCAATCCAAGCGGCGTCAATCCGAGAAACCGGCGCGTTAGGGGAAGGAACTGCGCGACTGCCTGCAGAAGGATCGCTCCTCCCACGCCGCCATAGAGCATCCGATTGAGGGGACGGCCGATCTCCGCGGTGACGCCGCCCGTTTCGGAACGGCAGGAAAGGCTGTGGAGCAACTGGCTCAGGGTGAGCCCATGGAAAGTGACGGTGCTGGCGCGCGCGGCGCCCGCCGCCCCGCCCGCGCTGAAATAGCCGGCGAGCGCCGCGACGCCCATCACCGAGCCTTCCCGAAGGACCCGCCGAAAATCCGCCGGGCCGAGGATCGGCGCCTGCGGATCGTGCGGGGGCTTGTCGAGCACATCGGGCTCGGGCGGCTCGAGGCCCAGCGCGATCGCCGGCAAGGCGTCGGTCGCGAGATTGAGCCAGAGCAATTGCATCGGCGTCAGCGGCTCGCCGCCCTGGATCAAGGCGGCGCCGAGCATGGCGAAGGTTTCCGAAGCGTTGGTCGACACGAGATAGCGCAGAACCTTACGGATATTGGCGTAGGTGGCGCGGCCGAGACGTATGGCTTCGACGACGCCGTCCATGTCGTCGCTCGCGAGCACGATGTCGGCGACCTGGCGCGTGACGTCGGCGCCCGCGCCGCCCATCGCTATTCCGACATCGGCGGCGCGCAAAGCCGGCCCGTCGTTGACGCCGTCGCCGGTCATCGCGACGATACGGCCATGCGCCTGCAGCGCCTTGACGATGTTGAGCTTGTCGACGGGGCTGACGCGCGCGAAGACATGCGGCTGCGCGGCGAGCGCCTCCAGCACCTCCGGCTGCATTTTGGCGATTTCGCCCGCTTCGAGCACGCGCAATTCGCCGCCGTCGTTGAGATCGAGATGGCGCGCTATGGCGAAAGCGGTCGCGCTTTGATCGCCGGTGATCATCACCGTGCGCACGCCGGCGCGATGCAATTGCCGCAAGGCGGGGCCGACGCTGGCGCGGATCGGATTGGCCATGCCCGCGAGGCCGAGCCAAACGAGATCGCGCTCGTCCCGCGGATCGCCGCCGGCGTCGCCGACAGCGACGCCGAGCACGCGCAGCGCGTCTCCCGCCATGCGCTCATTGGCCTTGAGAATCGCCGCGCGCATGGCGCCGTCGAGCGGCGCGTCGCCGCTGGCGAGCCGGCGCGTCGCGCATCGCGCGAGCACTTCAACGGGATCGCCCTTCACGCAGAGCAGGCGCGCGCCATCCGCCCTTTCATGCAGCACGCTCATGCGCTTGCGCCCGTCGCCGCGCCCCGCGCTCGCGAGGACGCGCGCGGATTGGCGCAAGTCGAGAGGATCGACGCCGAGCGCGACGCCCGCTTCGATCAGCGCGGTCTCTGTCGGCGTGCCGTCGATCTCGAAGCCTTGCGCGCTTCGCCTCACGGCGGCGTCGCTGCAGAGCGTCGCGATCTCGAACAGGCGACGGGCGAGGACGCGCCTTTCTTCGTCCGCGTCGGCGCCTTCTTCAAGCAGGCGCCCCTGATGCAACGCCAAGGCGCGATCATCGGCATGTACCGCGACCGCCGCCATGTGGTTTTCGGTGAGCGTGCCCGTCTTGTCGAGGCCGACGACTTCGACCGCGCCGAGCGTTTCGACGGCGTCGATCTTGCGCACCAGCACCTCGCGCTTGCGCATGTCTTGCACGCCGAAGGCGAGCGTCGTCGTCGCGACGGCGGGCAACCCCTCGGGAATGGCGGCGACGGCGAGCGAGACGGCGCTGCGCAGCGTCGCGATCAGCCCGTGGCCGCGCAACAGGCCGATTCCGAAGACGCAGGCGCAAATGAGGCCATTGACGATGACGAGTTCACGGCCGACGTCGCCGAGCTCGCGTTCGATTGGAGTCTCGGGCGGCCGCACCGTTCCCAGCAGCTCCTGGACGCGGCCGATCTCCGTGCCGACGCCGATCGCGGTGACGATCGCAGCCCCGGAGCCGCCCGTCACCGCCGTTCCGCGAAACACCATATTGCGGCGATCCGGCACGCCGGTTTCCGGCGGCAAGAGAATCTGCGCGTCCTTTTGCGCCGGCTGAACCTCGCCGGTCAAAGGCGATTCATTCACTGAGAGATCGTCGCTCGCGATAAGGCGCGCATCGGCCGGAACGAGCGCGCCGCGCTCGATCACCAGAAGATCGCCCGGCATGATTTCCGACGCGTCGATGGTCTGCCGCGCGCCGTCGCGGATCACGGTCGTCGGCGGCAAGTCATCGGCGGCGAGGCTGAGGATGGCGCGATCGGCCTGGCGCTCGGTCGCCGTCGCGATGCTGGCGTTAAGGAGCACAACCGCGGCGATCATCGCGGCGTCGGCGAGGCCGCCTGTCGCGACCGACAGGGCCGCCGAAGCGGCGAGCAAGGCGATCGGCAGACTCGTCATCTGCTCGGCGAAGATACGCGCGGCCGAACGCGGTTCGGCCCGGCGCAATTCATTGCGGCCCCATTTCGCCGCGCGCGCCGACGCCTCCTCGGCGGCGAGGCCGTTGACGAGATGCGTTCGCAACCGCTCCGCGAGGGCGCCGATGGTTTCGGCGTGAAAAGGACCATCGCTCGCCTCGGCGCGCGGGTCTTCATCCGTTTGGGGCGCCGCCTCGCCCCTCGCGGCGGCGTCGAGCGCATCCATCAAGCGCTCGATCGTCATGGGCGCGCGAAAGAGCACGAGCGTCGAACCCGTCGTTTCGCTCGATTTTACCTTGATGACGCCGGGAAGCCGGCCGAGAGTCGCCTCAACGGCGCGCGCGAGCCGCGTGCGGCCGCGCAGGCCCGCATGACGCATGCGCACGCGGCCTGGACAGGCGTCATGAAGAATTTCCGCCCCGGGATAGGAGCGCGTCTCCAAGCCAAAAAGCCGCCCGTCGCCCGGCGGTTCTTCTGCATTGGTTTCGGCGAGGATCATCAGCGACATCGTATGGTCGCGCATCGAAGCCGGTTTTTTGCGACCATTCGATGACACCTTAGGCAGGCTACGGGAGTCGCGATCGTCTTTCGCGCCAGAAAGCGCGGCTTCTATTCTGTCGCGTCTTTCCCGGGGCAAACGGAATCGAAAATCGCGGCCGCTCATTTCTTGAGTCGAGGCGCGATCCTAAAGCTCCCGACGATAGCCGCGCGACCAATGTCCGTAGCACGAAGCGCCGCGCAACTCACATGAAATTCCATTGCAAACGGAACCATAGCGAATGTGAGACGTTCACTGAGACGGACCATCGGCCCTCGTCGTATTGCGGCGCGACGAATTTATAAATTTACATGAATCTTTGCAAATTTGCGGTCGCGTGAAATTTCGGCAGGGCGGAGAGATGATTTCAGCAAAAATGCGCCGCGCGACAAGCGTCGTCGACAACGCTATCGAATGGGCGCGCGCCTTGACGGCGAAGACTGCCCGCGCCCAATCCGCGCCGACGACGAGGATCGATCATGGCCATAAGCGGAGCAAGGCGGCGCGGCGCGATTGCGATAGCCGCGACCTGGGCCGGCGGCCTATTCCCCTCGCCTGGATCGACGCGCTGAAACAGCGCGAGGGCCAGCTTTTCTTCGCCCACGATCTGCAGCGATACGGTTATCTTCGAGACGATGATGCGCGCATATTCATGAGGAGGACGACATGAAGACAAGATGGCGCGCGCCCTTCGCGGCCCTTACGTTGCTGACGATTCCGGCGACGACTGGGCGACAAGCGGCCTTTGCAGCCGAACAGGGCGGCGGCGCGGCGGCGCTGACGAAATTCGAGAAAGCGCCGCAGGGCGAGGCCGATGACATCGCGCAAATTATCGACCTCACCACGCAATTGCTCCAGATGCGCTATCCCGAGGGCATGGCGCGGCGCGGGGTGCATCCCAAAGATCATGGCTGCGTGAAGGCGACCTTCACCGTCAATCCCGACCTTCCGGAAAATTACCGCGTCGGCGTCTTCGCGACGCCGGGAAAACAGTATCTCGCCTGGATACGTTTCTCCAACGCAACGCCGGTCCTTGCGGCTGATCTCGGCAAGGGCGGCCCCGACAGTCGCGGCATGGCGATCAAGCTGATGGGCGTCGAAGGGGAGACGCTGCTCGACGAGCCCGGCGGAAAGACGCAGGATTTTCTGCTCATCAATCTTCCCGCTTTCGCCTTTCCCAATGTGTCGGAATATCTGGCCGTCACGAAAATCCAGGTCGCCAATCACGACGACATCTCGCCTTTCTTCGCGCCGCCGATCTCGCCGGAGAGGAAAAAGACGCTCGCCGTCGTCAAGAAGATCAAGGAGACCAGTCTCGGCAATCCGCTCGAGAGCCCTTATTTCTCCGCGGCGCCTTTCCTTTTTGGACAAGACAAGGTTGCAAAATTCAGCGTCGCGCCGCTAAGCAAGGATAAGACCCCGGTCCCGGAACATCCGGGCGCGAATTATCTGCGCGAGGCGATGAAGAAAAGCCTCGATTTTGCGACCGGCGCCCCTGCGGCGTTCGATTTTCGCGTGCAATTGCGGAACGACGACTCTTTGCCAATCGAGGACGCGACCGCCGAATGGTCAGAAACGAGCGCGCCGCCGCAAAATGTCGCGAGGATCGACATCGCCAGACAAGACTTCGATAATCCCTTGCAGGCGACGGAATGCGAACATATGGCTTTCACGCCCTGGCATGGATTGAAAGTCCATCAGCCGCTCGGCGGCATTAATCGCCTGCGTCTTGGAGTCTATATGGCGTCGTCCAGATTCCGCTCGCAGCCCAAGGAGCCGACAGGATTCCCCAAATGGCCATGGTGAACCGTTTCGCACGCGCGCTGAGGCGCGCGTCGCTTGTCTCCTGCTTGGCGCTTGTCGCGCATGCGAATCCACTGCTTGCGGCGGAAGAGGCGCAGCCGTCCGCCCTCGCCTGGCGCGCGGAGCAGGCGAAGCGCAACGCCGCGCTCGACGCCTATATCAGCCGAAAGCCGATCGCCTATCGCTGGTTCGCCGATTTCCCCTTCGGCCTCTCGTCCGGCGCGCCATATATCGTGCTGAAGCTCCTGCCGAAGCTTGCGCCCGAGGAATGGGGAAGCGAAAAGAATTTTCTCGACGTCGCCGGGCTCTTCATCGACGAACGCGATCCCACCTATCCGATCGCGCGCGGCTTCGGCTTTACCGGGCTCGCGCGCAACGATCCCGCTGGGGCGGTCGATTACGCGGCGTTGAGCTGCGGCTCCTGCCATATCGGCCGCGTGCGCCTCGACGACGGCAGCCTTCACTATCTCGACGGCGGCGTGAACGCGCAATTCAATCTCGTGCAATATCGCGTTCGGGTCGTCAATACGATCAACAAAATAACCGCCGGCGCGACGACGCCGCAGGAAAAGGCCGAACGCGCGACGGAGGCGATCCTCGCCGCGCTCGACAAGGTCCACGCCGAGAACAAGAATTATTTCTACAATAACTACCTTTTCGCCGGACGCAGATTCGACGCGGCTTACGAAGAGCGCCAGATCGAGCTCTTCAAGCAGGACGCAACCGCCATCGTCGGCAAATTCCTCGCGCGCGCCGGGCTTGAATTCACGTCGCTCCTCGATCTCATCGACAAAAACTACAAAGGTTTCGAAGCGGAGATGAAGCGCGGCTTCGGCGGCATGGCGGACGCCACCGGCGTCAGCACGTCGATGGCTTACGCCGCCGCAGAGGCGCGCGGCGAAAATCCCGATCCGAAGACAAGCCTGCCGCCGACGCCCGGCATCACCGATTTCATGGCTGTGTGGGAGCAGGGAAAGCGCCTTGTGCATTGGTCGAAGGACCATAAGGAGCTCATAGACGGCGGCGGGCAATGGAACGGCAATATTCCGATCCCGATCTTCCGCAATCTCGCGGCGGAACTGACGCTGGGCCTCGGCCCGGACACGGACATTCGCATCGCCGCCTTCGCCGAGGATTTGCTGCGCGACCTGCCCGCCCCCGTCTATCCTTTCCCGGTCGATCTCGCGCTCGCCAAAAAGGGCGAGGCGCTGTTCGAAGAAAACTGCGCCGTCTGCCACCGGCCGCATAATGGCAAGGTCTACGACCTTGGCACGGATCTCGGCAGAGCGCGCGTCGTCTCCGAAGCGATCGCCAAGGGCGCGAGAGAGAGTTTCATCGCCATCTGCCCGGCGACGAAAGTCGTCGAGATGCCGCCAACAGGCGAACGGATCGCCCCTTGCGCGCGCTTCGACGGCCTGTCGCTCGCGAACCGAAGCGATTTCGCGATGGCCGATCCGAAGACGCATGACGGCTATAATGCGCTTCCGCTCGGCGGCGTCTGGGCGCAGGCGCCCTATCTGCACAATGGCGCCGTGCCCACGCTCTATCATCTTCTCGTCCCGCGCGAGCGTCCGGCGGCCTTCATGAGGGGCCGGCTCGACTATGACAAGAAGTTCGTCGGCTTCTCATGGGAGGTCCCGCGCATCCTGATGCGCGACGAAGGCTATCGTTTCGATACGCAGGCCTTTGGCGCGCTCTCCAACAAGGGGCACGACAAGGACGTCGTCGAGGACGGCAAGACCTTGAAGCTCGACTGGTCGGACGATGTCGCCGGCGCAATGGCGCTCGTCGAATATTTAAAGACGAAGTGAGAGTCAAAAGCCAAGCGAGCGCCGTCGTAAGGCAGAATCGTCTGAATGGAACCGCATCGCGCTTCGGCCAATGCGATGCCCGCTTTCCCGCCTTCGTCCGCCGCGCCCCGGCGACGATGCGGATGCGTTGGCGTCGCAGGAGCCAATATGGACAAGATCGATTTCAAGAAGAAGCTTTCAACGCTCTACAGCGCGCCGACCGGCGATTTTGCGACCGTCGATGCGCCGATCCTGCAGTTCGTTAAGATTGACGGGACGGGGGATCCAAATCGCGATCCAGCCTACAAGCGCGCCATCGAATGGCTGTACGCCATCAGCTACGCGATCAAATTCGCCGCCAAGACCCAATTGCAGAAAGACTATATCGTCCCTCCTCTCGAAGGGCTTTGGCGGGCCGACGATCCGGACGATTTCGTTAAGCGCCGGAAACATCTGTGGCGATGGACGATGATGATCATGGCGCCGGACTTCGTCGACCGATCCTTATACGAGGCCGCCCTGTCGAAATCGCGCGGCAAACTGGGCGAACCGCCGCCATCGCTGCGCCTTGAGCCGTTGAACGAAGGGCAATGCCTGCAGACGCTGCACATCGGCGGCTACGACGACGAAGGCCCGACGCTCGCCAAGCTTCACAACGAGATCATGCCCGCCAAGGGCCTCACCTTCGCTGGGCCACATCACGAAATCTACCTGAGCGACGCGCGCAAGACGCCGCCGGAAAAGCTCAGGACGATCCTGCGGCAGCCAGTCAAGAGCGCCGGCTAGACGAAGATCATTTCACGCTCTTGACCGAAGCGCATCGGCTTACGCAAGCACGCTGTCGCGCCCGATCACGCCCGAGCCGGCTCCTTCACCGACACAGTGCTGTTTGCGCCTATAAGATCGAGATCGAGCGTCACGCGGCGCGCAATCAATCGAGGGGCGCGCATCCGGCCTGCGCCTTTTTCGAAAGAGACGATGCCCGCTTCCTGAAGCCGTTTGAGCGTCCGCGATAAATTCGATTCCTTACGGTTGACCATATGCGCCAGCTCTCGCACCGAACTCACATTCCCTTTTCCAATCACCTGGAGCAGCGCAAGGTTCTCGGCGGACAAGAGTTTCACCATCGCCTCCGCGGACACTTTGGTCCCCAAGCACTTCTCGGCGGTCGCTTCGGAGTCGAACCATTTTTTCGTAGACTCGCCAGCCTTCGCCGGCTCGGCTACGACCTTCTTGGTCCATTGCATGAATTCGCCGATCGAGCCCGTCTTATAGGTCATTGGGTATTTTCCTTTCCGCCATCTCCCGTTTCACCTCTTTCCAGAAGTCCTCGAGGAGTTGGGCTGCAGTCGTAAACGCATAGGGGCGACCAGGGTCGCCTGACCTGCAATGCCAATGGTCATAGGCGCGCGGAGCCTTCACATATTTGCCGCCCGGCCGCTCAACCGCATTGGCGTTATCGAAACGCACATAGGGCTCTCCATCCAATGGCCGGAACACGAAGGAATAGCTCAGGCCATGCGGCCGTTCCTTCGTCGCCTCGGTTCGTCGCGCCATGAACTCGACCACATAGCCTTCGGCGGCTTCGAAACGCGCGCCGTCCAGAGACAGCAGCGCCTCGATCTCAAATTCATCAAGCACGAATATATCCTATCTTCATATAATAAACTACTCTCCGGCCATTCAGCTAATAAAAGAACGCGAGCAAGACATTCAAACCGAGCGCGGCTCGACTGTCCTGGCCAGCTTGACTCTCCCACAGAGCGAGTCATTATGAGAACATAATAGGAACACATGCGATGAACAATCCGCTGGCGTCGCTGCGGAAAAGCTTGGCTTGCGCCCATTCGGCCGGCCCTTCGGAGACGATCGCGCTCGGTTCTCCCGATCTCGATCGGCCCCTTGGCGGCGGCCTTCTCCGCGCGGCGCTGCATGAGGCCTATGCCGAGACCGGCGCCGACGCCGCGGCGGCGACGGGCTTCGCCCTGGCGCTCGCCCGCCGCGCCATGGCGGGAAGCGGCAAGCCGCTGCTCTGGGCGCGCGAGGAGGCGCTCCTTGCCGAGGCCGGCGCGCCCTATCCGCCCGGACTCGCCGACATCGGCCTCGACCCCGCCGCCGTCGCCTTCATTCGCGCCCGCGACGCCAAGGAGGCGCTGCAGGCGGGCGCGGAGGCCGGACGCTGCGCAACTGTGGGCGCGACGCTCATCGAAATCTTCGGCGAAGCGCGCGCCTATGATCTCACGGCGAGCAGGCGCCTCTCCCTGGCGGCGGCGGACGCCGGCGC